>JBATKC010000226.1:0-7702 GCA_049669065.1 Gammaproteobacteria bacterium | reverse complement strand
GTACGCCACTTCGCGGCCAATCGGGTGGCGCAGCTCGATCAACGAGAAACCGCGTGTCAGCACCAGGCCTGTCGCGAGCAGCAGCAGCGCGACCGCAAACAACGCGTAGCCCACGCCCACCGCACGCCGGTTCGGCCGATGCCGGGCGACGCGCAGATGGAGGATGCCGTAAACCACCACCGGCAGGATCAGCAGCAGTCCAAGCACCAGGTGGCCGAGAAACATCAGCTGGTAGAAGTAGCCCTGGAAGGTGTCTCCGCGCAGCCACTCCATCAGGGTCACGCCGCCGAGATAGGCAGAATTGATCGCCAACAGCGAGAACAAGGCGAACACCAGCAGCAGCAGCTTGCGCAGACGGGGCCCGACCACCGGCACATAGGCCCGCCGTCGCGCCGATCGTGCTGAACTGCTGGCGCTCATCAGCGTCCGGACTGGAAGCGCACGTTGTAGCGCTCATGCAGGGTTCGGCGTCGCGCGTCGCTACTCGGGTCGTCCCGAATCCGGCGCGGCAGGGGCCCGACCTGGCCACCGTCCCGGGTATACATGTCCATGTCCTTGGCCCAGCCCCGGGCTTCGAGCACGAAGCGGCGGCTCCATCCTGGCGCCACCGCGGCAGGGGCGTCAAAAACAAGCTCCACTTCCTCTCCGGAGCCGATGATCGCGACGGCGTCATCGGCGCTCGCGATCAGCGTGTCTACCGGTCCGAGACGGGTGTAAAACCCATCCAGATAGCGGGCATCCCAGAACGCATCACGCAGCGCATAGTCGTAATACGGCAGGCGCTGGGCGGCGGTGCTGCGCCGGGCAAAACCGGTCTTGGCCAGTCGAGCGGACCCAGGCGCCATCACCGTATGGATCAATTCAGGCGGCGGCGACTCCTCCAGCACGACCCGGACCCGGTCCCAGTAGATCTCCTGGTTGGTGACCAGACGCAAGGCGACCGTATCCGCCGGCAGACTCGCCAGCGGCAGGGCCATTTCCCGGGGCATGCCTGCAGGATAACCAAAGCCCGGATAAACGCGCTGCCATCCGCCATCGGCGGTGCGCGCATCGAGGCTGGCGGCCTGGTAGGTCAGACCCGCCTGCCAGGCGGCGAAGACAGTCTGGGAATACGGGTACTCGACCCAGCCGTCGACCACCAGCACCGGATTACTGCCGGGGGGATTGATCACGCGGCCAAATTCCAGCGTCAGCTGATGCTCGGCGGCCAGCAGACCGATAAAACGCTTGTCCAATGCGCCGACAGGCGCGGCGCTATGGTCAGCGGCGATGACCGCGTCCAGCACCGCTTCACCGCGCTCGTTGTTCGCGGCGATCGGGTTGATGTCCTTGCGGAAAAAGATCGGTCGGCCGGTCACATCGGGGGCGCCGGTAGCCATGCGCTCGTCGTTGACCATGTCCCAGCCCGGCGGGAGATCAAACGCGTGCAGGCGGGCCGCGTCGAGATAAAGGTTCTCCTCCATCGGCTCGGCGATCTTGATCACGTAACGACCGTCCTTTGGCGCCAGGCTGTCGCGCGGCATCAGGAAATACTCCCAGGGCCGGGGCTCCGCATACACACCGGGCTCGACCAGGAAACCCAGACCACCGACGCCCAGCACATCGCTGATAAACCGATATTGTTCGCCGTCCCACGCAAAGATCACCGGGCAGCTCGAGAGCTGGCGCTGGGTCTCGGCGATGCGGTGCAATCGCGCCGCAGCGAGGTCGAGCTCGGTCTGGAACACGCCATCGGACCAGTCGATGGCCACATAATCCGCGTTCGGCTGGCCACCCATACCCATGAACAGCGGCTGCAGGCTCTGGCCTGGCGCCGAGTCCCGCTCCAGGGTCGAAGTGATGGTCCAGCGATCCAGCAGCCGCAGCGACACGCGCGCGCCGATACCCGACTGGTTCGAACGCATGGAATCAGCCTGATCCTCCTGGCCGCTCAGACTCAGCCCGAGAAACGGCAACCGTCCGGGCCCCGGCGGCCAGCGGCGCAATCCATCCGCAGCCGGCGCCACCAGCTCCGGGCCGGCACTCACGTCGGCATTGAGCACCAGCGCCGGCCCGAGGGGTCCCGGCTTGTCCACAACCGCCGTGACGGCACCGCTGGCATCGCGTATCGAAATCTCTTCGCTGCTCGCCAGCACCATCTCCAGTCTGCCATCGCCATCAAAATCGGCGGCCGTGAGCTGCGGATTGGTGCCGTCGACCGCGCCGTGTAGTGCCTGCTGCCAGCCGTCCGGCTGCCAGCGCCAGCTCAGCAGCCGGCCGTCTTCGCTCACGCCGTAGATCTCCACGCGGCCGTCAGCATCCATATCCGCGATCGTCACCGCCAGCAGAGCTGTCGCACGGAAATCGTCAAAACCCTCGGCCACCCGGTACTGCCACAGGCGATCGTTCGTCCAGACTGCATTGCCACCGCCCCGGTTGATGACCAACAGATCCAGATCCCGGTCATTGTCCAGGTCCGCGGCCAGGAATTGCCGGCCTGATGCGGCGCCAGCGATCCCCTGACTCGCGCCGAGACGCCGGAAGCTGCCGTCTCCGTTATTGCTGAACAATTCGTCGGGGCCATCGCCGTTGACCACGAAGATATCCAGATCACCGTCGTGATCGGCATCCACCATGCCACCGTCGGCACAATCACGCGCGTCGGCGACGCCGGTGCTGGCACCCGCCTCACGCCATGCGCCGCCCGTCTCCGCCAGCCACAGTTGATTGGCGCCACGCCGGCAGAGATAAAGATCCACATCGCCGTCATTGTCGACATCACCCCACAGAGCTGCGTGGCCGTCAGCGATGCCTGCCAATGGATGACCCACAGACTCGGTATAGCTACCCTCCGCGGTCCCGGTGAGTAATCGAGTATCCGTGACGCTTACAAGAAACAGATCCTGGACCCCGTCGTTGTCTGCGTCGGCGGTGGTCAGCGAGCGCAATTGTGTCTCGGGCTCGGGACCGATAATCAACGGCATCCCGAACAGATCGCCGGGCGGTGGTGTGGCGAGTGTCGCCTGCTCACGTCCGATCGCCAGCGCGGCCCCCTTTGGCCCCAGTCGGGTGTATTTGAATTCAGCCAGCCTGGCCCGCGGGTTGTCGCTGAAGCGCTCGTATACCGCCAGCATCTCCCGCGCCTGTTCAGGCTGATCCAGCCGACGCAAGGCAAGGGCGGCACCGTAATAGGCGCTGCGCAGATACGGGTCCAGCTCGATCGCCCGGGCATAGGCAGCCGCCGCGGCTGCCAGGTCGCCTTTTTGTACCATCGCCTGGCCGGAGAAATATGCCGCATAGGCATCATCCGGATCGCCGCGGGTCACCGTGTTGAAGCGCGCCAGCGCAGCCTCAGTCTCACCCAGATAGAGATGCAGCAGCCCGGCAATATAGTTGGCGCGCAGGTTGCCGGGGTCTTCCTGCAGTACCGCATCTGCGATGGCCAGCGCCCGCTGTTCATCGCCCTCCTGCTGCCGATTGAGAGTGGCAATGGCCAGGTTCAGACGGGCGTCGTGCCAGTCGGGCCTACGCTGTACCAGCGCATCGAAGGTATCCCTGGCGGCCGAGTAATCGAAGTACCCCATCAGCGCTACGCCGCGGTTATTCGCAGCCACATCCTCGGCATCGAAGCCCTCGCCGGCACGATCGCAGGCTGCTGACGCCAGCAGCACAAAAACGAACACCATGGCTCGATGAGTCCGCGGCCAGCGCACACGCATGATCACGCTCATGCTCCGCGCAGCGCGCGTTTGGCGCTGTCGATACGGTGCTCCAGCGAGTCCCCGTCGATCTCACCCGAACCGGCGGGCGCCAGCCCGGGCCGCTGCAGATAGGTGTAGAGGCCGGCGCGCAGATGCGCCCGCATGTCATGGCCGCGCCGGCGTTCACGCTCCTGGCGCTGCCGCTGGACATCGATCGGCGCCACGACGACCTTCTCTCCCGGCCCTGGCTCGGCCTGAGCGAGGACGCGTCCGTCGTAGTCCACGACCATGCTGGCGCCAGGCCAGCTGAACGGTGGATAGTGCGCCATCGATGCGCCCTGATTGGCGGCCACCACATAGACTGAGTTCTCCAGCGCCCGGGTACGATTGATCAGCGTCCACCAGTCCATCGGCTCGCTTGCACCCCACGGATCCATATACGCGGAGATCCGCACGATGATCTCCGCGCCACGGAACGCGAGCTCCCGCGTGACCTCCGGGAACAGCCAGTCGTAGCAAGTGGCAACAGCGATCTTGCCGAGCTCGGTGTCGACCACCGGAAAGGGGTCAGCCGGGTAGTCCGGAATGTCGTGAGGGCTGGCATGGACCTCCCAGGGGATCCAGGGATTCACCTTGCGATATTTGCTCAACACACCCCCCGGTCCGATCAGTACCGTGGTGTTGAATACATGCTCCGGGAAGTCCGGATCGGCTTCCAAAAACGAGCCCGTCTGGATATAGCAGCCGAACTGCCTCGCCAGAGACACATAGCGCTCCGTGTGTTCGTTCGGCACCGGCACGGCCAGCTTGCGCCGCAGCTCTGCCACGCTCTGGTAGACCGGTACCGCATGGGCGAACTCGGGGAAGGCGAGCAGCCGGACATCGAAGAACGGCTCATACCCCACCACCGTCTGCGCGACGATCTCGCACATGCGGTCGACACGCGCGGGGATTTCCTTACGAGTTTGCGGCGCCGGGAAATCGGTCTGGCAGGCGGCAGCGTAAAACATCTCACTCATGACAACTCGAGCCTCGCGGCTATGGACGGCAGCAACCCTGGTCAGTTTCGGATCGCGGTCTATTCTATGCGCAGCCGGCGCCGTCTTGCACCGCGTCAGCGCAGCGCGTGGCGGCGCCACTAGCGTTGTACTATAGTCAGTGACGCGCGCGATTATTCGTGGCGTCCGTTCTCACTTGTCAGGAACCCCGGGGGACTCCGTCCATGACCAACCATCTCAATGATCTGGAAAAGGCGTTCAACGACGCCCGCAGCCAGTTTTCGAAATCCGCCGCCCAGACCTATAAACGTCTCAACCGTGAGCTGCAGTCGCTGATCAAGCGCGGCAACAGGTCAGCGGCGAGGGTCAAGTCTCTGCGTCAGCGGGCTCAGGCCCAGGCCGAGCGCGCCGCCCGCACCGGCACCCGCGCAGCGAAACAGCAGATGAAGAAGCTGGAGAAGATGCTGGCAGACGCGCGTGACGAGCTGCGCATTACGCAGGAAGACAAGCGCCGCGTGCGCCAGCTGGTCAATGACGCAAGGACCTATTTCATCAAGGCCACCCATACCGAAAAGGCCTTTTCCTCACTAGAAAAACAGTGGGCCAAGTCCTTCGGCGGCAAGAAGAAACCTGCGCGGAAGAAGAAAGCAGCGAAGAAGAAACCGGCCGCGAAGAAGAAGGCGGCGAAGAAACGGCCCGCAGCAAAGAAGAAGGTCGCCAAAAGGAAGGTCGCCAAGAAGAAGGCAACGACCAGAAGGAAACCAGCGACGCGGAAAAAGGCGGCGAGCAAGAAGAAGTCCGTCGCCAAGCGGCGCCCGGCGCGGAAAAAATCCGCCGCCAAGAAACGGCCAGCCGGCCGCAAAAAGGCAGCAAGCAAGAAACGCGCGTCAAAGAAACGCGCCTGATCCGGACGTTTCCCTACGCCACAAAAAACCGCCCCGCCGGGGCGGTTTTTCTATGCCGGGCGCGGCCTCAGAACGGCTGCCCGAGCAGCAGATAGGCGGATGTTTCCACGCCCTCGGCCAGCCCCGCGCCCAGATAGAGCGGACCGATAAACGAATCGACGCCCAGGAACAGGCTGCCCGCCCCCCGCATGTCCTTCAGATCCAGGTCGTCGGTGGCATCGCCGTATTCCAGCGATCCCCCCAGATAAACCGGCAAAAAGGTGATGTCGTTCATACGCCGATAGTAGATGACCTGGCCCAGCGCGAAGGTCTTGCCGGACAGCGCATTGGTCTCGAGTCCGGACAGATTGAGAAATCCACCGCCGCGATATAGCGCGTAGATAGGCGGATCCCCCCGTACCGTCTGCTCGAAGCGCAACCGCGGCAGCAGCGTGTTGCGACCCCAGGTGAATGCGCGGGTGACACCGGCCTGGAGCTGGTCGAATCCGGAGTCGTCGCCGAACTCCGAACGATGCCAGGTGTAGCGGGCGAAGCCACTGTAGCCGCGCGTGGGGAAGTCGACGTCATTGAGACGATCGACCCCGAGGCGCAGGAACACCGAGCCGGAGTCAAAATCCTGGGTCGGCAGCGTCATCGGATCGCCGACCCGTCGGCTGGCGTTGATCCAGCGGCGCGTGTAGCCGAGACGGATCTCACCATAGGTCGAGATCTCTCTGCCGCCCGCGAGCTCGAGCCGCCAGTCTGTGAGCCGGTACTCGCCGATTTTGTCGTTGTCCTCGAAGATGTTGATATTGCTCTTGTTGAACGATGCGGACGGATTGACGAAATAGCGCAGATCCGCGTCCAGCGGCTGATACAGTTCGGTGGCAACGACCGGGTCCTGGCCGACCCCGCCGACGGTCCTCCATTCACCGCCGAGCCGGTTGAGCCCGGTCTTGAGATAGGCGACACGGAGGTTGTACTGATTGTCGCCGCTGAAATTGTCCTCCAGCTGTAGACCGAACTGCAGATAATCCGGGCCCCAGGGCTTGGCATCCGCCTGCACCAGCAGCCCTTTCTGCCCGCGTTCCTCGGCGATTTCATAAGAGACTTTCTCGAACACGTCGAGGCCGTAGATTCGGCCTATATCGCGATCGAGTTCGGCCGCATCAAGCGGTTCGCCAACCGTCTGTCTCAGCATGCCGGACACCAGCGCCGGATCCAGACCTGCGTCATTCTCGACGCGGATAAAGTCGATCACTGGTGCGCCTTCGGTGCGACGCGCCCGCCCGGCCAGCCAGCCTTGATACTCAGCCTCGGAGACCGACAAATGCCGCAGCCGGTCGCGTACCGCCGCGGCAGCCGCATAGCCGGCCGGGACCGCTTCGATCGTGCGCTCGAAGTCTGTCGTGGTGATATCGCCCAGGTCGGGGACGATCTGTATGTCATTCGCGGTCAGCGTCGCCAGCTGGGCCTCCGTGTTGCCGCGGGTCATGATGTTGATCAGCTGATCGGTGATCGTGAGCAGCGAATCGACCTCGTCCGGATCGCGCATCGGCGTGCTGATATCCACCACGATCAACACGTCAGCGCCCATGTCCCTGGCGACATTGATCGGCAGGTTATTGGTGACACCACCGTCCACCAGCAGGCGGCCATCCAGCCGCAGCGGCGCGATCGCGCCGGGCACCGACATACTGGCGCGCATGGCATCGGCCAGATTGCCGTCCCGTACCACGTGAGCGGTCCCCGCACCGATGTCCGTGGTGACCGCCCGGAACGGCGTCGGCAGCTGGTCAAAGTCAGAAATACCTGCCACAGGCAGCGTCAGATCGCGCAGCAGTAACCCGATCTTCTGCCCGAGGATCAGACCGGCCGGCAGCTTCAGCTCCGCATTGAGCAGATCGACACCGGGTTTGGCCTTTACCGGCAGCAGACGGTCATCCGCCTTGCGCCGGAAGCTGCGGTCCTTGCGCTCTTCCCGATCGTCGAGCACCGCCTCCCAGTTGATGCGGCCCAAAGCCTCGATGATCTGCTGGGAACTCATACCCGAGGCGTAAAGGCCGCCGGCGGTCGCCCCCATGCTGGTACCGGCCACGAAATCTACCGGCACCCGCATCTCCTCCAGTACCTGCAATAC
>JBATKC010000225.1:0-2994 GCA_049669065.1 Gammaproteobacteria bacterium | reverse complement strand
CGGTCTGGCCGCGGCTCGGCAAGGCAATCGAGGCCATGGCCCGGCGACACATACGCCGCAGCGTCCAGGATCCGGTGCTGCGTAAACAGGTGACACCGGACTACCCGGCGGGATGCAAACGGGTGCTGTTGTCCGACGACTACTATCCGGCGCTGAATCGAGTCAACGTCGATCTGCTGACGGACCCGATCCGGGAGATTACCGCAACCGGGCTGGTGACCGCTGACAGTCGCGAAACCAGCGTGGATGCGATCATCCTTGGCACCGGGTTTCAGGCCACGGCGCCGTTGCCACCCGGCGTCATTATCGGTAGCGGGGGACTGGACATCACCGAGCGATGGTCCGGCGGGATCGAGGCTTTTAAGGGTATCAGCGTGTCCGGGTTCCCCAATCTGTTCATCCTCAACGGGCCGAATACCGGGCTGGGACACAACTCCGTGATCTTTATGCTCGAGGCTCAGGTCCGCTATGTGATGGATGGCCTTGCAGCGATGGATCGGGCCGGTGTCGGTGCACTGGAGGTACGTTCAGACGTCGAAGCGCGCTATAACCAACATCTCCAGCGCAGACTGGCGCGGACCGTGTGGGCCAGTGGCTGTCGCAGCTGGTATCTGGATGCGAATGGACGCAACGTGACGCTCTGGCCGGGTTTTACCGTCGAATACTGGTGGCGCACCCGACGCTTCCGGCTGCGCGACTATCGCGCGCCTGGACCGTCGCCGCCTGCGGCGCAGCAGGCTGCATGACGCGACCCGTCAGTGCCTGACGGTGGGCTTCAGCCGTCGATGGTCTCGACACCATTCTCGGTGCCCAACAGAAGCACATCGGCCGGACGCAGCGCGAAGATGCCGTTGGTCACGACGCCGGTAATCTGGTTGATCTCGCCCTCGAGCGTGGCCGGATCGGAGATGCGCAGCCCGTGGACATCCATGATCTGATTGCCGTTGTCGGTAACAAAGCCTTCTCTGGGCACGGGCCGCCCGCCCAGCGCGATGAGTCGCCCCGCAACATATGTCCGTGCCATCGGGATCACTTCCACCGGCAACGGGAAGGCGCCGAGCACGTCCACCAGCTTGCTGTGATCAGCGATGCAGATGAATGTGCGGCTGGCGGCGGCTACGATCTTCTCCCGGGTCAACGCCCCGCCGCCGCCCTTTATCAGGTTGAGATGGGGATCTGCCTCATCGGCGCCATCGACGTACAGGGCCAGTTCGCCAGCCTCGTTGAGGTCCACGATCTCTATGCCGAGGCGCCGCAGGCGTTCGCTGGAGACTTCCGAGCTGGACACGGCGCCATCGAAGCGCTGGCGGATGGTGCCGAGCCCGTCGATAAAATGGTTTACGGTTGAACCGGTGCCGACGCCGATCAATCCACCGTCGACAAAGCGCAAGGCCTCCCGTGCTGCCGCCGCTTTCATCTCGTCCCGGGTCATGCGTGCTCCATGTCTGTCTGTCCTGCTGGCGGCATGCTAATACAAAAAAACCGGGCCGTCCTGTGGACAGCCCGGTCTCTTTAGCTGAACGACTCAGCGTCAGAAGCGTCGATTATCTCCTGCGTGAGGTTTTCTTCCTCGACACTTTCTTCCGCGACGCTTTCTTCCTGGCAGCTGGCCGCTTCTTGGCTACCTTCTTACGCGTCGCCTTCTTCTTGGTGGCTTTCTTCCTGGTGGCCTTCTTCTTGGCTACCTTCTTACGCGTTGCCTTCTTCTTCGTCGCTTTCCGTTTAGCGGCCGGCCGCTTCTTCGCTGCCGCCTTACGTACGACTTTCTTCTTTACCTTCGCCTTACGCACGACCTTTTTCTTGCGCGCCGGTTTCTTCTTGCTTGCGGTTTTCTTCCGCGATGCAGGTTTCTTCGCCATGACAATCTCCGTGTTAGGGGTTCGCGCATGAGTATATACAACAGTGTTGGAAATTCCAGCAAGCGTTTCGCGAATTGCAAGCCCAAAAAAGATGGCGCCGCGCGGCGTTACCTCACGCGACCTGGATGTCAGCGAATTTCTTATCCTCGTTTTTCTTTTGATCGGGTGGGCATCACAGGTCGAGAATGAAATCCCACTGTGACTTCGTCACCGGCATGATCGATAGACGATTGCCGCGCTTCAACAGGGCGAAATCTCTGAGAGCCCTATTTTTGCAGGACTTTAGCGTGTGCAGGGTGATGGGGTGTGCGAGCTTCTTTACCAGCTTCACGTCGACCATGAACCACCGGGGTGACGCCGGGTCGCTCTTGTCGTCGAAGTGTTCGTGGTCCGGATCGAAGGCCGTGTGATCGGGATAGGCCTGCTTGACGATGCGTACGATGCCGACGATCGCCGGTTCGGCGCAACTGGAGTGATAGAAGAAACCGAGATCGTTTTTGCGCATTTTATCGCGCATGAAGTTTCTCGCCTGATAATTGCGTACGCCGTCCCAATGCTCAGTCTTGCGCGGTCGTGACGCCAGATCATCGATACTGAATTCACTCGGCTCTGATTTGAACAACCAATAATCCATCGTCTGATCCCATGTTTTCTTGTTATTGAAGTGATCGCTGTGGCGACCGATAGCTGCGCGCCTCGGTGATCACATAATCGAGTGCAACATCCCACGGCTGACAGGGCAGGCGGTCTACTCGCTGTACCTCGAAGGCGGTGCCGACCAGCAGCGGACGCTGCCACTGACCATGTTGCCTGCGTTGCAACAGGCGATCGTAATAACCGGCGCCCATGCCGAGCCGGTTTCCGGCGTCGTCAAATGCCACCAGCGGCACCAGCACGACGTCGATATGAATCAATGGCGCGTGCACGGTCGAACGACGCCACGGTTCGAGGATACCGAAACGGTTGGGGAGGAGCCGGGTGCCTGGATCAAGATAACCCAAGTCCATCGACCCGGGCCGGACCGGATCGATCATCGGCAGACACACACGTTTGCCCCTGGCGCTCGCCAGATGCATCAGCGGCTGCGGATCCAGTTCGCCATCCAAGGGCAGATAGGCCGCGATGCAACGGGACC
>JBATKC010000224.1:0-6739 GCA_049669065.1 Gammaproteobacteria bacterium | reverse complement strand
GGCCTGTATCCGCCAGCCGAGGCCGGCCATGGAGGTCAGCTTTGCCAGCGAGCGGGCGGCGCGGGCGCGGCGCGGCGTATTCGAGATGTTGCTGGCGGATCAGCCGCCCCGCGAGCTGGCCCATGATCCGGACTCGCAGTTCTGGCATTGGGCAGATCGGATCGGCATCCAGCAGAGCCGTTTCCCGGCCGACGGCGGGCCGCGGCCCGACACCAGTCACCCGGCCATGTCGGTGTTTCTCGATGCCTGCATCCATTGCAATCTGTGTGTGCGCGCCTGCCGCGAGGTCCAGGTCAACGATGTCATCGGCATGGCTTACCGAGGTCGCCACAGTCAGATCGTATTCGACTTCGACGATCCCATGGGCCACAGCAGCTGCGTCGCCTGCGGCGAGTGCGTCCAGGCTTGTCCGACCGGGGCATTGATGGAAACCGCGCTGGCGAATGCCAGCGTCGACAAAGCCGCACCAACGGTGGACACCGTCTGTCCCTATTGCGGCGTCGGCTGCCAGATCCGCTGCACGGTCGCCGACAAAAAGCTCATAGCCGTAGACGGGCGCGACGGACCGGCGAACCGGAATCGATTGTGCGTCAAGGGTCGCTTCGGCCTCGATTATGTCAGCCATCCGCAGCGGCTGACGGTGCCACTGATCCGGCGCGCCGATGCGCCGAAATCCGGCACGCTGCAGATCGATCCGGCAGATCCGTCCAGCCATTTCCGTGAGGCCGGATGGGACGAGGCGCTGGAGCTGGCCGCCGGCGGTCTGCGCCGCATCCGCGATGCACACGGCGGACGCGCGCTCGCCGGCTTCGGCTCTGCCAAGGGCTCCAATGAGGAAGCCTATCTGTTTCAAAAACTGGTCAGGACAGGCTTTGGCTCCAACAACGTGGACCATTGCACCCGTCTGTGTCATGCCTCTTCGGTGGCCGCATTGCTCGAGGGCATCGGTTCCGGCGCAGTGACGGCGCCGTTCACGGCCTGCGAGGACTCCGATCTGATCGTGGTCATCGGCGCCAACCCCACCGACAACCACCCGGTAGCGGCGACGTTCTTCAAGCAAGCCGTGCGCAGGGGCGCGCGTCTGATCGTGATGGACCCGCGCGGCACAGCGCTCAAGCGTCACGCCAGCCATATGCTGCAGTTCCGCCCGGGCACCGACGTGGCGATGCTCAACGCGATGCTCAACGTGATCATCGAAGAAGGACTATGGGACCGTGACTTCGTGGCCACGCGCACCGAGGGTTTCGAGGCCCTGGCCGCCCACGTCAAAGCCTACACCCCGGAGAATATGGCGCCCGTCTGCGGTATCGATGCGGATACGTTACGCACGGCCGCCCGGGAGCTGGCGGGCGCCCGTGCCGCGGTGATTTTTTGGGGTATGGGCATCGCGCAACATGTGCACGGCACCGACAACGCGCGCTGCCTGATCGCGTTGGCGACGGTCACCGGCAATGTCGGCAAACCCGGTGCGGGCCTGCATCCGCTGCGCGGGCAGAATAATGTGCAGGGCGCGTCGGATGCAGGGCTGATACCGATGTTTTATCCGGACTATCAGGCGGTGGACTCGGCGCATGCTCGCAGACGCTTTGAACAGGCCTGGGGCGCCGCACTGGATCCCGAGCGCGGGCTGACCGTGGTCGAGATCATCAATGCCGCCCGCGCCGGCGATATCCGTGGCATGTACATCATGGGCGAAAACCCGGCCATGTCCGACCCGGACACGCAGCATGCGCGGGCGGCGCTGGCCGGTCTCGATCATCTGGTGGTACAGGACCTGTTTCTCACCGAGACTGCGTTCCATGCCGACGTCGTATTGCCCGCCTCGGCATGGCTGGAGAAGGACGGCACGGTCACCAACACCAATCGGCAGATCCAGATCGGACGGCGCGTGCTCGACCCGCCTGGTGATGCGCGACAGGATTTGTGGATCATCCAGCAGATCGCGCGACGACTGGGACTGGACTGGGACTATGATCATCCGCGGGACGTGCACCGGGAAATGGCGGGTCTGATGGACTCACTCGATCACATCAGCTGGGAGCGACTGGAGCGGCAGAATGCCGTCGCCTATCCCTGTCCCGGACCGGATCAGCCAGGCGACGACATCGTCTTTGGGGACGCGTTCCCGCGCGCCGGCGGCCGCGCCCGGCTCGTGCCCGTGGACTTTCTGCCGCCGGGCGAAACGCCGGACGAGGAATACCCGCTGATCCTCACTACCGGCCGGCAACTCGAGCACTGGCACACCGGCGCGATGACCCGGCGGGCGTCGGTGCTCGACACGCTGGAGCCGGAAGCGGTGGCCTGCATGTCCGGCCGCGGACTCGCCGGGCTCGGGGTGGAACCCGGTGATCGCATCCGGATCGTGACCCGCCGCGGTGCGATAGAACTGAAGTCGCGGCGCGACCCGGCCATACCCGATGGCATGGTCTTTATCCCGTTCTGCTACGCCGAGGCCGCGGCCAACGTGCTTACCAGCCCGAGACTGGACCCGTTCGGCAAGATCCCGGAATTCAAATTCAGCGCTGCCCGGGTCGAAAAAATGGCGCCTCCACTCTGACACGATCGGTGCCTCGTCACCGGTCAGGAGGCAGCCGAACGGGCCCCATGATACGCGCCGGCATCACGGCGAGGACGCCCATAATCTCCAGCGCCATGCCTGCGTCAGTTGGCTCCATCATTTGAAACATTTTTCGCGTTCCTGCCCGCCTCCGGCCCGCAACAAAAGCAATGCGCGCAACAAAAAATGGTGTCAGGCCCTTGCTTTCGATCAGGTCTGAAATAACAGAATAGGGCTGGCGGTCTGTCGCCTCGAGCCCGCTTATCCCGGCCGCCTGGTCACAGCCGGCGATGCCGCATCCGCACATTTGCAAAATGTCTTTGATCAAGACATGACAGCGTTGTCATTTTACTGTAGTTTAGGCCGACGCCCGGAGCAGTCAGCCAGGCGGAACCGGTGCCCATCGGCCGTGTCGTCTGGCGCATCGAACAAGCTGGAGAATCCCTGTCGCCATGGCCATCGCAACAAACAACAAACAGGCTGACCTACGCACCATCGAACAGCGAGTCGAGCACCTGCTGGGCCAGATGACCCTGGAAGAAAAAGTCGGCCAGATGAATCAGGTCGAATCGGGCGGTGAGCATGCCGTCGATCATCTCCGCCATGCGATCCAGGCCGGGCACATAGGCTCGGTGCTCAATCAGGTCGATGTCGAGATCGTCAACGAATTGCAGCGCATCGCCGTGAACGAGAGCCGCCTGGGTATCCCCCTCCTCGTCGGTCGTGATGTCATCCACGGCTTCAACACGGTAATGCCCATCCCGCTTGGGCAGGCTGCGAGCTGGGATCCGGATCTGGTACGTGAATGTGCACGCGTCGCCGCACTTGAGGCGGCAAGGACCGGCGTCAACTGGACCTTCGCTCCGATGATAGATATCACCCGGGATCCGCGTTGGGGGCGTATTGCCGAGAGCCTCGGTGAGGACCCATATCTGGCCAGTCAGCTGGGCAGCGCGATGATCGAGGGATTCCAGGGCGATGATCTTGAATCCACCGGCTCGATCGTCGCCTGTGCCAAGCACTTTGTCGGTTATGGCGAGGCCGAGAGCGGTCGCGACTATGCGTCGACAAACATCCCGGAGAACGAGCTGCGCAATGTTCACCTGCGGCCGTTCAAGGCTGCCATCGACGCGGGTGTCCATACATTGATGACCTCGTTCAGCGATCTGGACGGGGTGCCGGCAACCGGCAATGACTTTCTGCTGCGCCAGGTGCTGCGAGAGGAATGGGGCTTCGACGGATTCGTGGTCAGTGACTGGGACTCCGTGCGGCAACTGGCAATCCATGGCCTGACCGAGGACGACGCGGCCTCGGCTCTGGCCGCGGTAACCGCCGGTGTCGATATGGAAATGGCCGGTGGGGCGTATATCCATCACCTTCCCCGGCTGGTACAGGAAGGCCTCGTCGATGAGGCGATGATCGACGCAATGGTGGCCAACATACTGCGGGTGAAGTTCCGGCTCGGCTTGTTCGAGAACCCTTCCACCAACCCGTCTGAGCTGCCCGCGGCCGGCAACGAGCATGCGCTGGACACGGCCAGGCAGGCAGCGCTGCGCAGCGTGGTCCTGCTGAAGAACGAGCATCATGTCTTGCCTTTGTCGGCAGAGCGTCTGGGCTCGGTGGCGGTGATCGGCCCGCTGGCTGACGCGCCATACGAACAACTCGGAACATGGATCTTCGATGGTGATACGCAGCTCAGCGTGACGCCGCTGCAGGCGATCCGCGACATGATCGGCAGCAAGGCCGACATCCGTTATGTCCGCGCGATGGAGACCTCGAGAAGCCGGCGCAACGATGCATTCGACGAGGCCGCAGAGATCGCCCGCGATTCAGATGTGGCGATACTGTTCCTTGGCGAAGAATCGATACTGTCCGGTGAGGCGCATTCACGCGCCGACATCAATCTGCCCGGCGACCAGGCAGAACTCGTGCGTCGGGTCCGCGCAGCCGGCAAACCGGTTATTGCCGTGATCCTGGCGGGCAGGCCGCTGACGCTGAGCAACATCATCGATCAGGTGGACGCGATCCTGTACGCCTGGCATCCCGGAACGATGGGCGGGCCGGCGATCGCCGACCTGTTATTCGGCATCGAGTCGCCGTCGGCCAAATTGCCCGTGACCTTTCCGCGCATGGTCGGCCAGATACCCATCTATTACAGCCAGAAGAACACCGGCAAGCCGCCGTCGCCCGAGACGATCATCCACATCGACGATATCAACCCCAAGGCGTCGCAGACCTCCCACGGGCTGACCGCGTTCCATCTCGATGCCGGCTACACGCCGCTTTTTGCCTTTGGTCACGGCCTGTCCTATGCGCGTTTCGAATATCGGAATCTGCGCACCAGCGCCGCTGAGATCCGGCTCGGCGACACGCTGCGCGTCAGCGCGGAGCTGACCAACACCGGCGAGGTCCCGGCTGACGAGGTGGCCCAGCTCTACGTGCGCGACCTGGTCGGAAACGTGACCCGACCCGTAAAGGAACTCAAAGGCCACAAACGCCTGCGTCTCGATCCGGGCCAGACAGTCATGGTGGAGTTCGAACTCCACACCGACGAGCTGGCATTTTATGACCGTGACATGCAGCTGGTGACCGAGCCCGGTGAGTTCCATGTGTGGATCGGCGGCAGCTCTGAAACCGAGTTGCGGTCCGAATTTCGTATCGTCGACCGCAGCTGAGCCTCGCCCGAAGATTATGAGCAGCGGCACACGATTCACGGTGACAGTGGCCATGATCGTGGCGCTCGGCGGTTTCCTGATGGGCTTCGACGCATCGGTGATTTCAGGTGTGGTCGGCTTTATCGAGATTGAATTCAATCTGACCAAGATCCAGCTTGGCTGGTCGGTCGCTTCGCTGACCCTGACCGCGACGCTCGCGATGATGGTGGCGGGTCCGTTGAGCGACCGCATCGGCCGCCGACCCGTGCTGAAGATCGCCGCGGCGCTGTTCGCAGTTTCAGCGATTGCGTCAGCGCTGGCGCCCAATTTCATCACCCTCGTCATCGCGCGTATGATCGGTGGTCTCGGTGTCGGC
Source organism: Gammaproteobacteria bacterium (assembly GCA_049669065.1). Taxonomy (GTDB): domain Bacteria; phylum Pseudomonadota; class Gammaproteobacteria; order Steroidobacterales; family XN24; genus CAMYOC01. Next base: position 1,152 of record JBATKC010000224.1, on the reverse strand, counting down.
GCAGCGCTCATTATCGCGCCGATGTACATCGCCGAGATCGCGCCGGCCGAGGTCCGCGGCCGCATGGTCTCGTTCAACCAGCTGAATATCGTCATCGGCATCTCGGTCGCCTTCTTCAGTAATTACCTGATCCTGACGCTGGGACAAGCGGACTCGGCGTGGGCCCAATCGCTGCATTTCGATCAGTGGGGCTGGCGCTGGATGCTCGGTATCGAGACCCTCCCGGCCGTGCTCTATTTCCTGGCCTTGATGATCGTGCCCGAAAGTCCACGCTGGCTGGCGATGCGCGGTCGCGAGGATGAGGCGCTGCAGATTTTGCAGAGAGTCAGCGGCCCCGAGCAGGCGCGAGCAGATATCCGGCAGGTGCACGATAGCCTGGCCGCCGAAGCGGAGGGGCAGACGGGCTCGGCCAGACAGTTGTTCAAACCAGCGATGAGGCTGGTCCTGACGATCGGGGTTTCGGTGGCAATCCTGCAGCAGATCACCGGTATCAATTCGGTGTTCTTCTATGCGCCGATGATCTTCGAGCAATCGGGTATCGGTACCGATGCATCCTTTATGCAGGCCATACTCGTCGGCATCACCAACCTGGTGTTCACGATCGCCGCCATGGCAATGATCGACAGGCTCGGTCGCCGACCGCTGCTGATCTTCGGGCTGACGGGTATCGCCGCCTGCATGCTGACATTGTCGTATGGCTTTGCCTCTGCGACCTATACGCTGAGCCAGGAGTCGATTGACGCGCTACCTGCGGAGATCGATCGCCAAGTCATCGAGCCGATCACTGACACCACCTTCGACAGCGACGTCGCATTCCGTACCGCGGTGTCGGCTACGCTCGGAAAAGACGTGTTCAAGGCCCACGAATCGGAGCTGGTCAGCGCAGCCATCAGCATGAACCCGACCTTGATCCTGTTCGGCATCCTGGGTTTTGTCGCCAGTTTTGCGGTGTCGCTGGGGCCGGTGATGTGGGTGCTCTTTTCCGAACTGTTCCCGAACGCGCTGCGCGGTATCGCGATATCGTTTGTCGGCCTGATCAACTCTGCGGTCAGTTTCGGGGTGCAGCTGGTGTTTCCCTGGGAGCTCGAGAACCTGGGTAATGCCGGGACCTTCCTGATCTACGGGATTTTCGCTCTGATCGGTCTCGTCGTC
>JBATKC010000223.1:0-8908 GCA_049669065.1 Gammaproteobacteria bacterium | reverse complement strand
GCCTCCATCAACCCCAGTCTCGTTGGCGTTCATGGGCCAGTGGATCATCGACTCCGGGAACCTGTGCTGCTCGGCGCACTAAACTGCGATCTTGCGGTCGGAAAAGCCATTATGGAATTGATCATTTTTGATCTGGATGGCACCTTGCTCGACAGCAATGGCCAGTTATCTCCCTTCACCCGCGAAACCCTCGCTGCGCTCTCCGATCGCGGCGTGGCCTATACGGTCGCCACCGGGCGTACCCTGCATGCCTCGAGTGATTTGCTGCACGGGCACGGCTTCAGGCTGCCCCAGATCTACAAGAACGGAGTGATGATCTGGAACCCGGCGAGCGATGCCTACTTGCACCAGAACTACCTGGGCCTGGATGAGGTCCAGCACGTTCTGGAAGCGGTCATGGCGCGACAGGTCACGCCGTTTATCTTCACGCTCGAGCCGGGCAATCGGCACGCCATCTACCACGCGCCGGCGCAAAACCACATGGAGGAAACGCTGGCGCGGGAGTTTACCGCGCGCAAGGAAGTGGACGTGCTGCCGGTGGCACGCCTCCCGGCAGCGGCTGAAATCACCAACATCAGCGCCATCGGCTCACCAGCTTCGATAAGCGCCATCGAGGCCATCATCAGAAACGAAAAGCATCTGGTCGCTTATGTGGGTACGGCCTGGGAGGACGAGGCCTGGCGCTGGATCGATATTCACCACGTCGAAGCCAGCAAGGGTGGCGCGATCGACATCCTGCGCCTGCAGATGAGGCTGAGCCGCGTGGTCTGTTTTGGCGACAGTGAAAACGACCTGAGCATGTTCGCCCGCGCCGATGAATCCTATGCGCCGGCCAATGCCAAGCCGGAAGTCCAGGCCGCCGCCACCGCGGTCATCGGTCACCACGATGAAGACGGCATCGCCCGCTTCCTGCGCGAGCGCATCCTGGATCGTGAGTGAACGGCACAGCGCTTGCCTGGGACATACTCCAGCGTCTTGATCGTGCCGCCGGAACGAGGATCCCGTGGCCGATATTTTTGTCTCCTATGCGCGCAGCGACCGGGCTCGAATAGAACAGCTGGCCGAGGCGCTGCATGACGCTGGCTACAGCACCTGGTGGCATCGACAGATTCTCGGCAGTGATGACTTCAGCGCCAACATCGAGCGTGAACTCACAGCCGCCAAAGCAGTGGTGGCCGCTTGGTCGGAGGCCGGCTCCCGTTCGCATCGGGTCAAAGACGAAGCGCAGTTTGCGGCCGGCCAGGGCAAACTGGTCGCCGTCGGCCTGGACGGCACCCTGCCGCCCATGGGACTCCGCCAGTTCCACAGTATCAACTGTTCCGCCTGGCCGGATGATGCAACGTCTTGGTTTGCGAAAGGCGGGCATCGCGGTGCCACGACTGACCTGAATCTCATTGCCCCCGAATCTTTGACGGTGCAGCCGCGGCACAGCCTGGCGAAGGCCGCGGCGCCCTGACGGCACCGAGCCCTGGCGCCCGACTCACATGGGCTGCGTCACCGTGAAGGCGCCTCTCAGGTCGCCCGTCTCGAAGCCACGAGCCTGGTCCTCCGGATAGAGATTGTCGATCTTATCCACGACTGGCGCAGCGATCTGGGTACCGTGACAGGTCAGACATATCTCTTGGGTCGGGATGGCCTTCATGTAGCGGAACTGGCGATTCCCCTGGTCATCGACGATCTCGGCGTAGTCAATCAGCTCCGGGGCCTCGCCGGCCGCCTTTCGGGCCTCGAACTGCTCGAGGACCCCCCGCTCCCAGGCATCCGGCGCGTTGCCGGGATTGCGTGTCTTCAAGCTTGTCCGGCCGACCCGCCAACCCTTTTGCGCCGATATCCCGGCGGCGATCTGCGGCGCCTTGACCTTGCATGCATCCATGGCCTCGACCGGTCCACCGCTCTGCATCGCCGACTGAAGCTCGCCCTTGAGGGATTGGGCAAACTCCTGGATAGCCTCGCGACTGGCCTGCGTGCGCCGATCCCGCGGGTCCGCTGTCGACTCTGGCAAAGCGGCCTCTGCCTGCTGCCGGACGTAGTGGCGAAGGCTGTCGACTTCCCTGTCCGTCAGGTCCGAAAATGCCGGCATCCCGTTTGCTGTCAGCAAGCCGCCGCGCACGATGCTGTCAAAGGCTTCAGTGTCCAGCACGGCCGGGGATGCCCGGAGATCCGGTGCCGCGCCGCCCGCGATGGCGCCCATGCCGTGGCAGTACCAGCACAGACCTTCTATCTCTTTGCGCTCGAATAACAGGCTACCTTCGGTGGCGAGTACCTCGTCGGCGACGAAGTCCGGCGCAGCGATGGGCTGTGGGACCAGGGGCGGTGGCTGGGCCGGCAGGTTCGCATCACCCTCCAGGGAAAACGTGATCAGCCGCCTCGTCTGGCGGCGGTACGACCAGCCGAGACTGGCCGCGCCCTGCCCCCCCAGAGCGCTATAGCCGCCACCGAAGCCCACCAGTAGCGAAATATATTGCTTACCGTCGAGTTGGTAGGTGATCGGCGGCGCGGAAATGCCGAGCCCCGCATCGAACGTCCACAGTATCTCGCCGCTACCGGCGTCGTAGGCGAGCAGCTGGCCATCCGCCCGTCCCTGGAAGACCAGGTTGCCGGCGGTGGTCAGCGTGCCGGCGCTCCAGAAATGATCCTGTGGAATCTCCCAGACCTTCTCCTGTTTGACCGGATCCCAGGCAACCAGCGAGGCGGGGTATTCCCGTGGCTGATCGTCCGGCCAGGAGAGTTCCAGGCCGATGCCGCCGCGGAATGCGACCGACTGGAACGATTCGAAGTCGATGCCCTGGTCATTGAAACCGAGGGCCATGTGCAAGGTGGGGATATACGCCAGACCCGTGTCGGGATTGAAGGACATGGCATGCCAGCTATGCGCACCCCAGGGCCCGGGCGCGATCAGCGCGGTGCCGCTTTCGTATCGCGCCCCCTCGACTTCGACCGGGCGGCCGGTCTGCGGATCGACGTGAGTCGCCCAGTTGACGTCGGCGAAAGGCTCGGCGGAGATCAGCTCCCCGGTCTGCCGATCGATGACGTAGAAAAAGCCGTTCTTCGGTGCATGCAGCAGCGCCTTGACGTCCTCGCCATCGATGGTCAGGTCCGCCAGCACGATATCCATGTTGGAGTTGTAGTCCCAGGTCTCGCCCGGCGTCGTCTGGTAGTGCCACCGGTATTCGCCGGTGTCGGGGTCGAGGGCGACGATCGAACAGAGGAACAGGTTATCGCCGCCTTCAGGACTGCGTATGCGCCGGTTCCACGGCGAGCCGTTGCCCGTGCCGATATAGACCACATCGAGGTCCGGATCATAGGTGAACCCGTGCCAGGCATTGCCGCCGCCGCCGTGATTCCACCATTCTCCGGTCCAGGTTTCCGCCGCCATCTTCATAGCTTCGTTCTCGAATCCGTCCGCCGGATTGCCGGGCACGATATAGAACTTCCAGGCCTCTTCGCCCGTCTCGGCGTCATAGGCGGTGACGAAGCCGCGGGTCGGCCCGGCCTCGGTGCCGCCATTCCCGATCAGGACCTTGCCCTTGAAGGCCTTGGGCGCGCCGGTGATGTACAGCGCCGAGTCCGCCGGAAACGTCCTCGTCGTCCAGATTGCCTCGCCGGTGCCGGCGTCGATCGCGATCAGCCTTCCGTCGAAGGTCGCCGTAAAGACCTTGCCCTCGTAGAAGGCGATGCCTCTGTTATGCACGAAGCCGACCTGTCGCTTGTTAGCAAGGGCCTCGCCGACTTTCGGATCGAACTCCCACTTGAGTCGACCCGTGCTGGCGTCCACCGCGCGGATCACGTTCATCGTCCCGGTGAAGTACATGACCCCGTCGACGACGAGCGGTGTCGATACGAGGCCGACGTCCCGGGGCAGGTCCAGGAACCAATCCACCTTGAGGTCGCTGACGTTGGCCACGTTGACGTCGGTCAAAGGGCTGAAACGACGCTCGTGATGGGTCCTGCCATAGGCCAGCCATTCCGACACCAGGCTTTCGTCTGCGATCGCCGCGTCATCGACAACGAGGACCTGGCCGGTCCCGGCACCGACGCGCGAGAATTCCGCGGCGGGCGCCGTTTCGTCACTGGCATCAGAGTCCCGGTCCGTGCAGGCCACGCAGGTTGTCAGGACCGCCAATAGGATCGACACGGCCCGTATCCAAGGACGTGTCAGCATGTCTGCAACCATCATCACACTCTCCCCTGCATGACGCGACCGGAGGTCCGGCGGCGCTCGGATGTCTGGTGCCGATCATAGCTTCATCGCTTATTGACCAACAATTGCCTAACGAACCGAAGCAATACATCGGATGCCCAAGTGCTTTTCTTCTTGGGAAGGTTTCGCTCCACACGAGCATGCCCGGGACCTCGTGGCGTCTCGCCCCCGCAGGCTGCGATTGCCGATCGGAGCCCTACCGGCATGCAAGGCAGGGGTGGCGCAAAGTGCAAAAAGGCTGACCAACGGTGCCAATACCCGGAATCGGGGTATCTCTAGACTTCCCCTTGTCCTAATCACATCGGGAAGGCGTGATGTACAAACTGTTGCTCGTGGCATTCATCGTGTTGCTGTTCGTGACCACCATGGGCGGCAGCGCCTGACTCTGGATTGCGGGCGCCACGGTGAGGCGGGCCGGGAGGATCGGGATCCTTCGTGCCACCTCCCCCCCCGGTATCGGTGACCCCGACCGACCGGCTCGTCTCACCCTGGCGCCTGTATTCCCGTCGACATCCCGGCGAGCCCGGGACACCGCTCCCAACTTCACTCCCGTGCGGGCGCGATCGTCCAGATTCGCCGCCCCTCCGCTAAACGCTGTCGGCCGGCGATAGACCAAGGTCGGATTTGCCCGAAGTGTCTCGCCCGCTAGCCTAGGCCAGACGGGTTCTGTATCGATGCCACAGGGGACGGCAATCATGGGCTACCAGGCGAGCTATCGGCGTTCATTGGATGATCCTGAGGGTTTCTGGGGCGACGCGGCCGGTGCGGTGGACTGGTACAAGCCATGGGACAAGGTACTGGACGATTCTGACGCACCCTTCTACCACTGGTTCCGCGGCGCGGAACTCAACACCTGCTATAACGCGATCGACCGTCATGTCGTTGCCGGACGCGGCTCGCAAGACGCGCTGATCTACGACAGCCCGGTCACCGATACCAAGACGCGGATCACTTACCTGGAGCTGCAGGACAAGGTCAGCCATGTTGCCGGCGCGCTGCGCGGCATGGGTGTCGCAAAAGGTGATCGCGTGATCATCTATATGCCGATGGTGCCCGAGACGGTGATGGCCATGCTGGCCTGTGCCCGCATCGGTGCGATCCACTCCGTGGTGTTCGGTGGCTTTGCCGCGCGCGAGCTGGCGACCCGTATCGACGACGCCAAACCGACTGCCGTGCTCTCGGCCTCCTGCGGGATCGAAGTGAACAAGGTGATCCCGTACAAGCCGCTGCTTGATGAAGCGCTTGAGATCGCGGCCCACAAACCCGACCACTGTCTTATCCTGCAGCGGCCGCAATGTGAGGCGGCGTTGACGTCGGGACGCGATCTGGACTGGTCAGACGCGGTCGCGGCAGCCGAACCGGCGGCCTGCCTCCCGGTGGCGGCAACCGACCCGCTATATATCCTCTACACCTCCGGCACGACCGGCGAGCCAAAAGGCGTAGTGCGGGACCACGGGGGTCACGCGGTGGCGCTGACCTGGAGCATGGAATATATCTATGGCGTCGAGCCGGGCGACGTGTTTTGGGCCGCGTCCGACGTGGGCTGGGTGGTCGGTCATTCCTACATCGTTTACGGACCGTTGTTTTACGGTTGTACCACGGTGCTCTATGAAGGCAAGCCGGTGGGCACCCCCGATCCCGGTGCCTTCTGGCGCGTGATTGCTGAACACAATGTCCGCGTGATGTTCACCGCCCCGACCGCGTTTCGCGCGATCAAGCGCGAGGATTCGCACGGCGAGTATGTCAAACGCTACGACCTGAGCTGTCTGAAGACGCTGTTTTTGGCCGGTGAGCGCTGCGACCCGGATACGCTGGATTGGGCTGGCAAGATGCTCGGTGTCCCGGTGATCGATCACTGGTGGCAGACCGAAACCGGCTGGCCGATCGCCGCCGACTGCATGGGTCTCGAACAGCTCCCGATCAAGCCCGGTTCACCGACCTGCGCGGTGCCCGGCTATGACGTGCGCGTGCTGGACAATGATGGCGTCGAGGTGCCGGACAGCGAGATCGGCAGCATCATGATCCGTCTGCCGCTGCCTCCCGGCACATTGACCACCTTGTGGAACAACGACGCGCGCTTTGTTGACTCCTATCTGGCCACGCACGAGGGCTGGTATCTGACCGGTGATGCGGGCTTTCGCGATGCGGACGGCTATCTGTGGGTCATGAGCCGCATCGACGACATCATCAACACCGCCGGCCATCGGCTCTCCACCGGCGGCATGGAAGAAGTCCTGTCCGCTCATCCGGATGTCGCCGAGACGGCGGTGATCGGCGTCGCCGACGAACTCAAGGGGGAATTGCCGGTGGGTCTGGTGGTGCTCAAGTCGGATGTCGATCGTCCCGAGGAAGAGATCAAGGCGGAACTGGTGGCCATGATCCGGGAGAAGATCGGTCCGGTCGCCTCGTTCAAAAAGGTCTCCGTGGTCCAGCGTCTGCCCAAGACCCGCTCCGGCAAGGTCCTGCGCGGTATCATGCGCAATATCGCCGACAGCAAGGAATACAAGATGCCGGCGACCATCGACGATCCGCGTATCCTGGGGGAAATCGAGCAGGCGCTAAAGGCGATCGGCTACGCCAAGGATTGATCCGCGCCGCGACGGGGATGCCCGTCGGTATCCCTGGGTTATGCTATGGCGGGCTGTCACGGGGGAGACAGAGTCATGAGCCAACAGGATCCGGCAAGCCCGGAGATTCCCGAGGAGGCATCGCTGCCCTTCGTGGCACCCTGCCGGATCGTCCCGGTCTCGGCGCCTTTGCGCTGGCTCGCAGCCGGCTGGAAGGACCTGCGCGCCGCCTGGCGGCAGAGCCTGAGCTGGGGGTTGGTGGTGTTCGTGCTCTCCCTGACCATCAGCCTGATCGCCTATTCGCTCGGCAGCCTGGTGTTGCTGTTGACGCTGCTGTCCGGGTTTGTGCTGATGGGACCGCTGCTGGCCATCGCGCTCTACATCATCAGCTGGCGTCTCGAGCGCGGCCGCGCGCCGACGTTCCGGCGCAGCATCGCGGAAGCCAGGCGTCAGCTCGGCAACTGCGCGGTCTATGCGCTGGTGCTGATGGTGGTGTTCCTGATCTGGGCCCGGTCCGGCTCGATGGTGCACGTGTTCTTCCCGATCGAGGCCGCACCCGATCTGGCACAGCTGACGACGTTTCTCGGTGTCGGATCGGCGGTCGGCGCGGTCTTCGCCGCGATCACGTTTGCCGCCAGCGCATTCTCGCTGCCGATGATCACGGATCGCCAGACCGACACGGTCACCGCGGTGGTCACCAGCGTCAATGCGGTGTTGCGCAACAAGCCGGCGATGCTGGTGTGGATGAGCATCCTGGTGCTTAGCGTACTGATCGGCTTTGCCACGGCTTTTGTCGGGTTGATCGTTTTGTTCCCGCTGCTGGGCCACGCCACCTGGCACAGTTACAAGGACGTCATCGACGCCTCGGACTGGCCCCGGAACGAACCGATGGGCATGCCCTGAGGGCGCCAGGCAGCACAACGACAAAGGGGCGCCAAAAGCGCCCCTTTCCGCAATGGGTTCGGGTTCAGTATTCCCGCGGCGGTTTCGGCAGATCCAGCCGGTAGGTGAAGGAGACACCCACCACGCTCACGTCATAGTCAGCAGCGGCGGCGCCCCAGGTCAGTACGCTACTCAGGGTATCGGGCGACGTCCCATCCACATGCCAGTCGCTGCTGCGATAGCGCTCGTAGAGCCAGCCGCCGCGCAGCTGCATCCGCGGGCTTAGTTCGTAGGTCACATCCAGCCGGGCGGTGTTCCGCTCCGAGCGGAAATCCGGGAAGCCACTCCCGGCCGCGAGCTCTCCCATGCTGGTGCTGCCCTGGGATTCGGCGTAGGTGTAATCCAGCTCCAGACCCCAGCGCTGGGCGATGTTGTCCCAGCGGAAACCGACGGTTGCAGAATCGAAGTCGTCCTTGTTTTTCGCGCGCCAGTTCGGGGGTGCGGTGTTGGGATCGACGTTGCTTTGCGCGCCACGCTGTTTGAATGTCGCCTGCTCGCTGGAGAGACCGACGAACAGATGCATGTCATCGGAGAATGCATAGCTGGCATCGGCGGAGATCGCGTCCCGGTCGGCATCGGTGAGGCCGACCTCGGAGTTCTTGTAATCCTCGGTCCAGGTGTCCAGCTGGATCCCGAAATTGAATCTTTCCGACGGCCGCGCCTGCAGACGGACTTCGGCGCCATCCCGGTCGCGATCCGCCATGTTGTACTTGCGCAGCAGCGGATTCTGTTCCAGCTTGAGCCCGCCCACCTGACGATAGGTGGAACCGTCACGGCTGGCGGTCTGGCCCTTGATATCGATATCGATGGCGTTGGACGGCCTGATCCGCAGTTTGGCCCAGAAGGTGTCTTCCTCGTTCTCGTTGACCTCCTGCAGGTTGCGCTCGATCTTGTCATAGTCGTAACCGACCGAGCCCTTCACGCGACGGGCGATGCGGTAATCGGCCGCCAGATCGAAGTCCGTGTCCTTGAAGCCGTAAGGGAGATTCTCCACCGATACGCCGCCGTCGATATTGTCCGCCAGTACATAGTCGTAACTGGCACGGGAACTCTTGTTGTCCCGTTCGTTGTAGCGGAAATCCCCGGTCAACCGCAGACGCGACCACTCGGCGGAGGTCACGCGCAGGCTGTACTGGGTCAGATCCACCTCGCCGTCGAAGGAACTCCTCGGCAACGGGGTGCCGGCCAGGGCCGGGTT
>JBATKC010000222.1:0-3896 GCA_049669065.1 Gammaproteobacteria bacterium | reverse complement strand
TGGCTCCCCGGGGCGGACTCGAACCACCGACCAATTGATTAACAGTCAACCGCTCTACCAACTGAGCTACCGGGGAAAAATCTGTGCCGTCTCGCGGCAGGGGCGGAATTCTCGTAGCCAGACCGCGACAAGTCAAGCCGCCCCGGCGACGGTCGGCAGGGCTGCCGCGATCCGTCCGACGGCGCGCTCCAGGGTGTCCAGACCACAGGCGAAGGACAGACGCACATGGCCTGGCGCGCCGAATGCGGAGCCTGGTACCACGGCAACGCCTGCGTGCTCCAGCAGGTATTCGGAGAACTGCACATCATTGCTGATGCCATCCATGGCGGCGATCGCCTGGCTGACGTCGGGGAAGGCGTAGAACGTCCCGGCACCCGGCAGGCACTCGAACCCGGGTAGTCGGTTCAGGGCACCGATAAGGTAGTCGTGGCGCTGCTTGAATGCCGCGCACATCTCGCTGACGCAGCTCTGGTCGCCGCTGATTGCAGCGAGCGCCGCCTTTTGCGCGATGGAGCAGGGATTGGAGGTACTCTGACTCTGGATCTTCTTCATCGCTGCGATGATCGGTTTTGGGCCGCCTGCATATCCGATGCGCCAGCCGGTCATGGCGTAAGCCTTGGAGACGCCGTTGATCGTCACCGTCCGGTCATACAGTTCAGGGGCTACCGTCAGCAGGCTGCAGAACGGTTCTTTCTCCCAGTAGATATGCTCATACATATCGTCGGTGATGATCAGGACCCGGGGGTGCTCGACCAGCACGTCCGCCAACGCGCGCAGCTCGGCACGCGTGTAAGCGGCCCCGGTAGGGTTGCTGGGGCTGTTGAGCACAAATGCGCGGGTCTTTTGGTTGATCACCCGTCCGAGTTGATCCGGGCGCAGTTTGAAGCCCTGGTCGGCGCCGGCGGTGGTGATGATCGGCTCGCCGTCACACAGCAGCACGATGTCCGGATACGAGACCCAGAACGGAGCCGGGATGATGACTTCGTCACCGGGGTTGAGGATGGCTTCGAACACGTTGAACAGGCTGTGTTTGCCGCCGGTTGAGACCAGGATCTGGTCGGCCGGATATTCGATATTGTTGTCGCGGCGGAATTTCTCGCTCAGCGCATCGCGCAGCTCGAGGATGCCGTCCACCGCGGTGTATTTGGTAAAGCCGTCGCGGATGGCATCGATCGCCGCCTGCTTGATATGCGCCGGGGTGTCGAAATCCGGCTCGCCGGCGCCGAGGCCGATCACGTCCTTACCCGCGCGCCGCAGTTCAGCGGCTTTGGCGGTGACGGCGAGCGTGGGGGAGGGCTTGATTCTTCCGACGCGAGCAGCAAGAGGGTTCACGTGCGTGTCCTGATGGCATAATGACAGGCTTGCAATCTTAAATCATGCAGAATCTGCCGGCCAATAGCGCGGCGTGATGGACGATGCCAGACGATGCCGAATCGCTTTGAACTGAAATCCGACTACCAGCCGGCAGGTGACCAGCCCGAGGCGATCGCGAGCCTGGTGGAGGGCCTCGACGGCGGTCTGATGTACCAGACCCTGCTGGGCGTGACCGGATCGGGGAAGACCTTCACCATCGCCAATGTGATCCAGCAGCTGCAGCGCCCGACGCTGGTGCTGGCGCATAACAAGACCCTGGCCGCGCAGCTGTATGGCGAGTTCCGCGATTTCTTCCCGGACAATTCGGTGGAGTATTTCGTCTCTTATTACGACTATTACCAGCCCGAAGCCTATGTGGCGAGCTCGGATACCTTTATCGAGAAGGATGCCTCGATCAACGCCCACATCGAGCAGATGCGACTGTCCGCGACCAAGGCTCTGCTGGAACGGCCTGACTCGATCATCGTCGCCACGGTGTCGGCCATCTACGGTCTCGGTGATCCACGCGCCTATCTCAGCATGGTGCTGCACCTGGACCGGGGCGACAGGATCGATCAGCGCAAGATTCTGCGGCGGCTGGCCGACATGCAGTACACCCGCAACGAGATGGATCTGCGTCAGGGCACCTATCGGGTACGCGGTGAGATCATCGACATCTTCCCGGCTGAATCCGAGCGCGACGCGGTGCGCATCGAGTTGTTCGATGACGAGATCGAGGGCATCAGCCACTTCGATCCGCTGACCGGTGAGGTCACGCGCAAAGTGCCGCGGGTGACCATCTATCCCAAGAGTCATTACGTCACGCCGCGCGAGCGGCTGCTCGGCGCGATGGACCTGATCAAGGACGAGCTGCGCGAGCGGCTGGCGCTGCTGCGGGAAAACCAGCGCCTGCTCGAGGCGCAGCGGCTGGAGCAGCGGACCAATTTTGATATGGAGATGATCCGCGAGCTTGGCTATTGCTCCGGGATCGAAAATTACTCGCGTTATCTCTCTGGTCGCGAGAGCGGCGAGCCGCCGCCGACCCTGTTCGATTACCTGCCCGAGAACGCGATGCTGGTGGTCGACGAGAGCCATGTCACCATCCCCCAGCTCGGCGGGATGTACAAGGGCGATCGGTCGCGCAAGGAGACCCTGGTGGAATACGGTTTCCGCCTGCCGTCGGCGCTGGACAACCGGCCGCTGCGTTTTGACGAGTACGAAGCACTGGCGCCCCAGACTATCTTTGTCTCGGCCACGCCGCGGGCCTACGAACTGGAAAAATCGGGCCAGGTGGTCGAACAGGTGGTACGGCCGACCGGATTGCTCGACCCGGAGGTCGAGATCCGCCCGGTGCGCAGCCAGGTCGACGACGTACTATCCGAAATCGGACTGCGCGCCGCCAGCGATGAGCGGGTGTTGATTACCACGCTGACCAAACGCATGGCGGAGGATCTGACCGACTATCTGGCCGAACACGGCGTGCGGGTGCGTTATCTGCATTCGGATATCGATACCGTGGAACGGACCGAGATCATCCGCGATCTGCGGCGGGGAGAATTTGACGTGCTGGTGGGGATCAACCTGCTGCGCGAGGGTCTCGATATGCCCGAAGTCTCGCTGGTGGCGATCTTCGACGCGGACAAGGAAGGTTTCCTGCGCTCCGGCGGCGCACTGATCCAGACCATCGGCCGCGCCGCCCGCAACGTCAACGGCAGGGCCATTCTCTACGCTGACCGGATCACCGATTCGATGAAGTTCGCGATCAGCGAGACCGAGCGGCGTCGTGCCAAACAGGTGACCTTTAATGAGATCCACGATATCCAGCCAAGGACCATCCGCAAGGCCGTGGCCGACGTGATGGAGGGCGCCCGTGCCGAGGGTGGCAGGGGTGCGCGCGGGGCCGTGGCAGAGCCGCGGCTGGCCTATGAGGCCATGACTCCGCAGGAGGTGGCGAAGCGCATCGCCAAACTCGAACAGGCCATGTACAAACACGCCCAAGAACTCGAATTCGAAGAAGCAGCCAAGGTGCGTGACGAGATTGCCGATCTGCGCCACTTCGGCCTCGGTTTGCCTGATACCATGGTCGGGTAGCGGGCTTGCCTCGGACGCCCAGTTTCTGTAGATTTGCCCGCCTTCTAGGCGCGTAGCTCAGTGGTAGAGCACTACGTTGACATCGTAGGGGTCGGCGGTTCAAACCCGCCCGCGCCTACCACGATTTTGCTATAGGGCGGTCTCGGTCGCTGCGTCCACGGGACGTGGCGGCGGGAGAGAGCGCCCTTTTTTCTGTGTCCCGGCTCCCGCTTGGAGGGGTCGGCATAGGGGTTGGACATGCCGGTCATTACCTTGCCCGATGGCAGTCAGCGGCGTTTTGATACGCCGGTGTCGGTCGCCGACGTGGCCGCGGACATCGGTCCGGGGCTGGCGCGGGCCGCATTGGCGGGCCGGGTCGACGGGCGTCTCGTGGATACCTCCGAGCTCGTCGAGACCGACGCGCAGCTGGCGATCGTCACCGCCCGGGACGCAGACGGCCTGGAAATTATCCG
>JBATKC010000221.1:0-15446 GCA_049669065.1 Gammaproteobacteria bacterium | reverse complement strand
TCACCACCGTGCTTCGCCGCCATCACCTTGGTCAACGCCGCCGTCAGCGTCGTCTTGCCATGATCAACATGACCAATCGTCCCAACGTTTACATGCGGCTTCGTACGCTCAAATTTAGCTTTGGACACGGCTGCGTTCCTCTAATACAGATCGGTGTTGTAAATCTTCAGGCTCCGTCAGGAAGCCTTCTTCATGACGGCATCGGCCACGCTGGTCGGGGCCTCATTGTATTTCTCGAACTCCATCGAGTAGGTGGCCCGGCCCTGGGTTGCAGAGCGCAGGTCGGTGGCATAGCCGAACATCTCGGCCAGCGGCACTTCGGCCCGCACCAGCTTGCCAGCCGGGGAATCCTCCATCCCCTGGACCAGGCCGCGACGGCGATTCAGATCGCCCATCACATCGCCCATATAGTCCTCGGGGGTCACCACCTCGACTTTCATGATCGGCTCGAGCAGCACCGGCCTGGCCTTGAGCGCGCCTTCCCTGACCGCCATGGAACCGGCGATCTTGAATGCCATCTCACTTGAGTCCACATCATGATAAGAACCGTCAAACAGGGTGACCTTGACGTCGACCAGCGGGAACCCGGCGATGACGCCATTCTCCAGCTGCTCTTGTGCGCCCTTGTTGACCGCGTTGATGTACTCCTTCGGTACCGCGCCGCCGACGATAGCGTTCTCGAATTCATAGCCGTCGCCGGCTTGCTGTGGCTCGATGCGCAGCCACACATGACCGTACTGACCGCGACCGCCGGACTGACGCACGAACTTGCCTTCCTGCTCGACCTTGGCGCGGATGGTCTCGCGGTAGGCAACCTGGGGTTTGCCCACGTTGGCCTCGACCTTGAACTCGCGGCGCATGCGATCGACGATAATCTCGAGGTGTAACTCACCCATGCCGGAGATGATGGTCTGACCGGATTCCTCATCCGTGTGCACACGGAAGGAGGGATCTTCCTGGGCCAGCTTGGACAGCGCGATGCCCATCTTCTCCTGGTCGGCCTTGGTCTTCGGCTCCACCGCGACCGCGATCACCGGCTCCGGGAACTCCATCCGCTCGAGCGTGATGACGTTCTTCATGTCTGACAGCGTGTCACCGGTGGTGACGTCCTTCAGTCCCACCGCGGCGGCGATGTCACCGGCCCGCACTTCCTTGATCTCAGCCCGCTCGTTGGCGTGCATCTGCAGGATACGGCCGATGCGTTCGCGCTTGCCCTTGACCGGGTTGTATACCGTGTCGCCAGAGCGGATCACACCCGAATAGACGCGGAAGAAGGTCAGACTGCCGACAAACGGGTCGGTCGCAATCTTGAACGCCAGGGCCGCAAACGGCTCCTCATCGCTGGATTTACGCGTGGCCTCGCTCTCGTTCTCGAGCACACCGCGGATCGATGGCACGTCGATCGGCGAAGGCATGTACTCGACCACCGCATCGAGCATCGCCTGAACACCCTTGTTCTTGAACGCCGAGCCACACATCACCGGCACGATCTCGTTGGCCAGCGTGCGTCCGCGGATGCCGCGCCGGATCTCCTCGATACTCAGCGCCTCACCCTCGAGGAACTTCTCCAACAGCTCCTCATCGCCCTCGGCGGCAGCTTCGATCAGGTGCTCGCGCCATGTCTCGCATTCCGCGACCATGTCGGCAGGGATGTCCTCGAGCTCGTAGCTCATGCCCTGGGTAGAGTCATCCCAGATGATCGCCTTCATCTGCAGCAGGTCGACGACGCCGGTGAAGTTCTCCTCGGCACCGATCGGCAGCTGCAGCGGCACGGGCGTCGCGCCCAGGCGGTCCTTGATCTGGCCGACCACGCGCAGGAAGTCCGCGCCCGCACGGTCCATCTTGTTGATGAATGCCAGCCGCGGCACCCCGTATTTACTGGCCTGGCGCCATACCGTTTCCGACTGGGGCTCGACACCGCCGACCGAACAGAACACCGCGACCGCGCCGTCGAGCACGCGCAGCGAACGTTCCACTTCGATGGTGAAATCGACGTGGCCCGGCGTATCGATGATGTTGATGCGGTGCTGCGGATACTGGCGATCCATGCCTTCCCAAAAACAGGTCGTCGCCGCGGAGGTGATGGTGATGCCACGCTCCTGCTCCTGCTCCATCCAGTCCATCACGGCTGCGCCATCGTGGACCTCGCCGATCTTGTGCGAGACGCCGGTATAGAACAGGATCCGCTCCGTCGTCGTCGTCTTACCGGCGTCGATGTGAGCCATGATGCCGATGTTCCGATAGAGCTCGATAGGCGTCGTGCGTGCCACGATCAATACCTCAGATAATGGATTAGGGTCGGAGCCGGGATTACCAGCGGTAGTGCGAGAATGCCTTGTTGGCCTCAGCCATACGGTGCGTGTCCTCGCGCTTCTTGACCGCGCTGCCGCGGTTCTCGGAGGCGTCCATCAGCTCATTGGCAAGCCGTTGGGCCATGGACTTCTCGCTGCGCTTGCGCGCGGCGTCGATCACCCAGCGCATGGCCAGAGTCTGGCGACGCACCTGGCGCACTTCCACCGGCACCTGGTAGGTAGCGCCACCGACACGGCGAGACTTAACCTCGACCGCGGGCTTGACGTTCTCGAGCGCCTGCTCGAGCACATCCACCGCCTGCTCTGACGGGATCTTGCGGCGATCGGCGATAGAGTCGATCGCGCCATAGACAATGGTCTCAGCCACAGATTTCTTGCCGCTCTCCATAATCATGTTCATGAATTTGGCCAGCATCTGGCTGCCGAAACGGGGATCGGGGAGGGTGGCGCGTTTGGGCGCTTGGACTCGTCTGGACATGGGACCGCCTAGATCAAATTAGTCAATGCAGATACGGGATCAGGACTTGGGCCGTTTGGCGCCGTACTTGGAACGGCCCTGGCGACGGTCCGACACGCCGGCACAATCGAGGGTGCCGCGGATAGTGTGATAGCGCACGCCGGGCAGGTCCTTGACGCGGCCGCCGCGGATCATCACCACCGAGTGCTCCTGGAGGTTGTGGCCTTCGCCGCCGATATAGCTCGACACCTCGAAGCCATTGGTCAGACGCACACGCGCGACTTTGCGCAGAGCCGAGTTCGGCTTCTTCGGCGTGGTCGTGTAGACACGGGTACAGACGCCGCGACGCTGCGGACTGGCCTGTAGCGCGGGCACATTGGTCTTGTCCCGCTTTACGCGGCGGGGTTTGCGAACCAGCTGATTGATCGTCGCCATCTATATATGTCTCTGTTGCAGATTCCAGAGAAGAACCGGGCCGCCCTGGGGCGACCCGACTCTTGGATTAGGTTTTACAGGCCGACAAATTTCGGGCGGCCTGAACGTAGCCTTGGAATTCTAGGAAGGGCCGGCCTGTCTGTCAACCGGCCGGCCTCCCGTCAGCTTGTCGTCTCGGCGCTGTCGATCTCGGAGGGATCGACCCCGGCGGCCTCCATGGCCTCATGGATGGTCATATCCTCCGGCCGCTGCTCGGAACGCCGGCGGCGCTCCTGATGGAAGGCAAAGCCGGTCCCGGCCGGGATCAGGCGGCCGACGATGACATTCTCCTTCAGACCCCGGAGATCGTCGCGCAGACCGCGCACGGCGGCCTCGGTGAGTACCCGGGTGGTCTCCTGGAAGGAGGCCGCCGAGATGAATGACTCGGTCGCCAGAGACGCCTTGGTGATACCGAGCAGAACCGGATCCGGGATGGCCGGAGCCAGATCTTCTTTCGCCGCCCGCTCGTTCTCCTCCAGCACCCGCGCCTTGTCGGTCTGCTCGCCCTTGAGGAACCGGGTCTCACCGGCTTCCGCGATCTCGACCTTGCGCAACATCTGGCGGATGATCACCTCGATGTGCTTGTCGTTGATCTTGACGCCCTGGAGCCGGTAGACGTCCTGGATCTCGCGCACCAGGTAATCGGCCAGATGGTCCACGCCGCGAAGACGCAGGATGTCGTGGGGGTTGGGTTCGCCATCGGCGATGACTTCGCCCCGCTGCACCTGCTCGCCTTCGAACACATTCAGATGCCGCCACTTGGGGATCAACTCCTCGTGCGCCTCACCGCTCTCATCGGTGATGATCAGGCGGCGCTTGCCCTTGGTCTCCTTGCCATAGCTGACCGTGCCGGTATGTTCGGCCAGGATCGCTGCCTCCTTGGGCTTGCGCGCCTCGAACAGATCCGCCACCCGCGGCAGACCGCCGGTGATATCGCGCGTCTTCGAGGTCTCCTGGGGGATACGTGCCAGCACGTCGCCGACACCGACCTCGGCACCGTCGGCCATGCTGATGATCGCACCCACCGGCAGCGCATACACGGCCGGGATCTTGGTGTTGGCGAAGAACAGTTCCTTACCCTTGGCATTGACCAGACGCGCCATCGGACGCAGGTCCTTGCCAGCGGCGCCACGCTGCTTGGGATCGATGACGACGATGCTGGACAGACCCGTGGCCTCGTCGATCTGGCTCTCCACGGTCACGCCCTCGACGAAGTCCTGGAACTTGAGAAAGCCCTTGACCTCGGTGACCACCGGGTGGGTATGCGGATCCCATGTAGCGACGATCTTGCCGCTTTGCACCTCGTCACCCTCGTCAACCGTGATCACCGCGCCGTACGGGATCTTGTAGCGCTCACGCTCGCGCCCGAATTCATCCATGATGCCAAGCTCACCGGAGCGCGACACCGCCACCAGGTGACCTTCGTCGTGGCGCACCGTCTTCATGTTGTGCAGCCGGACCACGCCGTTGCCCTTGATCTCGACGCTGTTCGCCGCCACGGAACGCGACGCGGCGCCGCCGATATGGAACGTGCGCATGGTCAGCTGGGTACCGGGTTCGCCGATCGACTGAGCCGCGATCACGCCGACCGCCTCGCCGATGTTGATCCGGTGACCGCGTGCAAGATCGCGACCGTAGCACTGGGCGCAGACGCCGTAGCGGGTCTCGCAGGTGATCGGTGAACGTACCCAGATCTGGTCGACGCCCTGCTCCTCGAGCTCCTGTACCCACTTCTCGTCGAGCAGTTCTCCGCGCTCGGCGAGGACCTTTTTGGATCCGGGGATCAGCACGTCCTCGGCTACCACCCGGCCCAGCACGCGCTCGCGCAGCGGTTCGACCACATCACCGCCTTCGACCAGCGGCGTCATGCGCAGACCAAACTCGGTGCCGCAATCGACTTCCGTGACCACCAGGTCCTGGGCCACATCCACCAGACGCCGGGTCAGATAACCCGAGTTGGCGGTCTTCAGCGCGGTATCAGCCAGACCCTTGCGCGCGCCGTGCGTGGAGATGAAGTACTGGAGGACGTTCAGACCCTCGCGGAAGTTGGCCGTGATCGGCGTCTCGATGATCGAGCCGTCAGGCTTGGCCATCAGACCACGCATCCCCGCCAGCTGGCGGATCTGGGCGGCCGAGCCACGCGCTCCGGAGTCGGCCATCATGTAGATGGAGTTGAACGACTTCTGTTCCACCTGCTTGCCGCCCGCACTCTCCACCGACTCGGTGCCGAGCTTGTCCATCATCGCCTTGGCCACCTGGTCGTTGGTGTGGGACCAGATATCGACCACTTTGTTGTAGCGCTCGCCGTTGGTGACCAGACCAGACGCATACTGGTCCTGGATCTCCTTAACCTCCGCCTCGGCAGTGGCAAGGATCCCGGCTTTCTGTTCCGGCACCACCATGTCGTCGACGCCGATAGAGACGCCGGCCATGGTGGCGTAGCGGAAACCGGTGTACATCAGCTGATCGGCAAACACCACGGTCTTCTTCAGACCGAGCCGGCGATAACAGGCATTGATGACTGCCGAGATGGACTTCTTGGTCATGTCCTTGTTGACATGATCGAACGACAGCCCCGCCGGCAGGATCTCCGACAACAGTGAGCGGCCGACGGTGGTTTCCACCAGCCGCGTGCGCCGCTCCAGCCCGCCATCCTCATCCTGGACTTCGTCAGCGATGCGCACCTTCACCCGGGCCTGCAGGGTGACGTAGCCGGCCTGGTAGGCGCGATGCGCTTCATGCACATCCGCGAATATCATGCCTTCGCCGAGCGCGTTCACGCGTTCACGGGTCATGTAGTACAGACCCAGCACCACGTCCTGGGACGGCACGATGATCGGATCACCGTTGGCGGGCGAGAGGATGTTGTTGGAGGACATCATCAGCGCGCGCGCTTCGAGCTGCGCTTCCAGCGACAGCGGCACATGCACCGCCATCTGGTCGCCGTCAAAGTCAGCATTGAACGCAGTGCAGACCAGCGGGTGGAGCTGGATCGCCTTGCCCTCGATCAGCACCGGCTCGAAAGCCTGGATGCCCAGGCGATGCAGGGTCGGCGCCCGGTTCAACATCACCGGATGCTCACGGATCACCTCTTCGAGGATGTCCCAGACCTCCGGCCCCTCACGCTCGACCAGACGCTTGGCGGCCTTGATCGTCGCGGCCTCGCCGCGCAGCTGCAGCTTGCTGAAGATAAAGGGCTTGAACAGCTCGAGCGCCATCTTCTTCGGCAGCCCGCATTGATGCAGCTTCAGGGTCGGACCGACCACAATCACGGAGCGGCCGGAGTAATCGACGCGCTTGCCGAGCAGATTCTGGCGGAAACGGCCCTGCTTGCCCTTGATCATGTCAGCCAGCGACTTCAGCGGACGCTTGTTGGTGCCGGTGATAGCGCGACCGCGGCGGCCGTTGTCGAGCAGCGCATCGACCGACTCCTGCAGCATGCGCTTCTCGTTGCGCACGATGATGTCCGGCGCATTGAGCTCGAGCAGACGACGCAGTCGATTGTTGCGGTTGATCACACGTCGATAAAGATCGTTGAGATCGGAGGTCGCGAAACGACCGCCGTCCAGCGGCACCAGCGGACGCAGATCAGGCGGCAATACCGGCAGCACCGTCAGCACCATCCACTCGGGACGGTTGCCGGAATCGATAAACGACTCGAGCAGCTTGAGCCGCTTCGACAGGCGCTTTATCTTGGTCTCGGAGTTGGTGCCGTCGATGTCTTCGCGGACCTGCGTCACCTCGACGCGTAGCTCCAGCGTGCGCAGCATCTCATGGATCGCCTCGGCGCCCATGCGCGCATCGAACTCGTCGCCATGCTCCTCGATGGCTTCCAGATACTGCTCGTCCGAAAGCAGCTGGCCGCGCTCCAGCGGGGTGAGACCGGGCTCGACCACGACGAAAGCCTCGAAGTAGAGCACCCGCTCGATCTCGCGCAGGGTCATGTCCAGCAGCAGGCCGATACGGGAAGGCAGCGACTTCAGGAACCAGATATGCGCCACCGGGCTGGCCAGCTCGATGTGGCCCATGCGCTCCCGGCGCACTTTGGTCTGAGTCACCTCGACGCCGCACTTCTCGCACACCACGCCGCGGTGCTTGAGTCGCTTGTACTTTCCGCACAGACACTCGTAGTCCTTGACCGGGCCGAAGATCTTGGCGCAGAACAGGCCGTCCCGCTCAGGCTTGAAGGTCCGGTAGTTGATCGTCTCCGGCTTCTTAACCTCGCCGAACGACCAGGACCGGATCATGTCCGGTGACGCCAGACCGATGCGGATTGCATCGAAATCCTCGACCGGTACCTGCTGCTTGAAAAGCTGTAAAAGATCTTTCATGGTGTCACCTGCCCAGAGGGCTCATTCGTTCTTTTCCGATCAACCCGCGCTCGCACGTCACTCCGCTTCCAGCTCGATATTGATACTGAGGGAGCGGATCTCTTTCACCAGCACGTTGAAGGATTCGGGCATGCCCGCGCTCATACCGTGCGTGCCATCGACGATGTTCTTGTACATCCGCGTCCGGCCCTGCACGTCATCGGACTTGACCGTCAACATCTCCTGCAGGGTGTGCGCAGCGCCATATGCTTCCAGCGCCCACACCTCCATCTCACCGAAGCGCTGACCGCCAAACTGTGCCTTGCCGCCCAACGGCTGCTGGGTGACCAGGCTGTAAGGCCCGGTGGAGCGCGCATGCATCTTGTCGTCGACCAGATGGTTGAGCTTCAGCATGTACATGTAACCGACCGTTACCGGCCGATCGAAGGTCTCGCCGGTGCGCCCGTCGATGAGTACCGCCTGACCTGTCTCGGGCAGACCGGCCAGCCGCAGCAGCGACTTGATCTCGCTCTCGTCGGCGCCATCGAACACCGGCGTCGCCATCGGCACGCCAGCACGCAGATTGCCGGCCAGCTCCTGCAGCTCGTCGTTGGAGAAGGATTTCAGATCTTCATTCTTGCCGCCGCTCTTGTTGTAGACATCGTCGAGGAAGCCGCGCAGCTTGGTCGAGGATTCCTGCTCGTCGAGCATCCGCCCTATTTTCAGCCCCAGACCTTTTGCGGCCCAGCCGAGATGGGTCTCGAGCACCTGGCCCACGTTCATGCGGGACGGGACGCCGAGGGGGTTGAGTACGATGTCCACCGGCGTGCCGTCTTCGGTATAAGGCATGTCTTCCACCGGAACGATGGTGGAGATCACGCCCTTGTTGCCGTGACGGCCAGCCATCTTGTCACCGGGCTGCACGCGGCGCTTGACCGCCAGATAGACCTTGACCATCTTCAGCACACCGGGCGCCAGATCGTCACCGGCCGTGATCTTGGCCTTCTTCTCCTGGAAGCGCTTCTCGAACTCCTCGCGCTGAGCTTCGAGACGCTCGGCGATACGCTCGAGCTGGCCCTGGGCATCGTCGCTGCGCAGACGGATCTTGAACCAGTCCTCGCGCGCCAGCTCGCCGAGATAGCTCTTGGTGATCTTGTTACCGGACTTCAGACCACCCGGGCCACCGTCGGCGACCTTGCCGGTCAGCATGCGCTCGACGCGCTGGAACAGATCCTCCTCGAGGATGCGCCGCTGATCATCCAGGTCCTTACGGAACGCCGTCAGCTCGGCCTTCTCGATCGACAGCGCGCGAGTGTCCTTGTCGACGCCGTCGCGGGTGAACACGCGCACGTCGATGACGGTGCCATCCATGCCCGGGGGTACGCGCAGCGAGGTATCCTTCACGTCAGAGGCCTTCTCGCCGAAGATCGCGCGTAACAGCTTCTCCTCCGGAGTCAGCTGGGTCTCACCCTTGGGCGTGACCTTACCGACCAGGATGTCTCCGGCACCGACCTCGGCGCCGATGTAGGCGATACCCGCCTCGTCGAGATTGGCCAGCGCCGACTCGCCGACGTTGGGGATATCCGCGCTGACCTCCTCCGGACCGAGCTTGGTGTCGCGGGCGACGCAGGTCAGCTCCTCGATATGGATGGTGGTGAAGCGATCTTCTTCCACCACCCGCTCCGAGATCAGGATGGAATCCTCGAAGTTGTATCCGTTCCACGGCATAAACGCGACCAGCAGGTTCTGGCCCAGCGCCAGTTCGCCGAGATTGGTGGACGGCCCGTCCGCGAGCACATCGCCGCCGGAGATCAGGTCACCCTGTTTGACCAGCGGGCGCTGGTTGATACAGGTGTTCTGATTGGAGCGTGTGTACTTGGTCAGGTTATAGATGTCGACGCCGGCCTCATCGGCGGTGGTCTCGTCGTCGTTGACGCGGACCACGATGCGCGAGGCATCCACCGAATCGACCACACCGCCGCGCTCGGCGACCACGGTGACGCCGGAGTCGATCGCCACCGCGCGTTCCATACCGGTACCCACGAGAGGTGCCTCGGAACGCAGCGTCGGCACAGCCTGGCGTTGCATGTTGGAACCCATCAACGCGCGGTTGGCGTCGTCATGCTCCAGGAACGGGATCAGCGACGCTGCCACCGACACGATCTGTCGCGGCGACACGTCCATGTACTCGATCTGATCCGGCAATGCCAGGGTGAACTCGTTGCGATGGCGGCAGGACACCAGCTCGTTTTCGAAGCCGCCGCGGGCGCTCAACTCGGCGTTGGCCTGAGCGATCACGTACTGGCTTTCCTCGATGGCGGAGAGGTACTCGATATCGTCGGTGACCTTGCCGTTCCTGACCTTGCGATAGGGCGTCTCGAGGAAGCCGTAATCATTTGTACGAGCGTAGACCGCCAGCGAATTGATCAGGCCGATGTTAGGTCCTTCCGGCGTCTCGATCGGGCACACCCGGCCATAGTGCGTCGGGTGCACGTCGCGGACCTCGAATCCAGCCCGCTCGCGGGTCAGACCGCCAGGTCCGAGCGCCGACACGCGCCGCTTGTGCGTGACCTCGGACAGGGGATTGTTCTGGTCCATGAACTGCGACAACTGGCTCGAGCCGAAGAACTCCTTGACCGCGGCCGCAACCGGCTTGGCGTTGATCATCTCCTGCGGCATCAGGCCTTCGGATTCGGCCAGGGTGAGCCGCTCCTTGACCGCACGCTCGACCCGGACCAGACCGATGCGGAACGCATTCTCTGCCATCTCGCCGACGCTGCGAACGCGACGGTTACCCAGATGGTCGATGTCGTCCACATTACCGTAGCCGTTGCGGATCTCGATCAGCACCTTGAGCACGTCGATGATGTCGGAGAGATCTTCTCCGTACTGCCCCGATACGGCGACCGAGTCCTCGTCCTTGCGCTTCGACAGATAGCGTCCGTCATACAGGATGCCGGGACCCTCGACGGTGTCGCGACCGACGCGACGATTGAACTTCATGCGGCCGACCGCCGACAGGTCGTAACGCTCGGTATTGAAGAACAGGTTATGGAACAGGTTCTCCGCCGCATCCTTGGTCGGCGGCTCGCCAGGACGCATCATGCGGTAGATCTCCACCAGCGCCTCGAGGCGCGTACGGGTGGAATCGATGCGCAAGGTGTTGGAGACATAAGGGCCGCGATCCAGATCGTTGACCCAGATCGTGCGGATCTCCTTGATCCCGGCCTCGATCAGCTTCTCGATCGTCTCGGCGGTCAGCTCATCGTTGGCTTCGGCCAGCAACTCGCCGGTCTCGGTGTCGACCACGTCATGGGCGAGGATCTTGCCCTCCAGATAGGTCTCCGGAACGACCAGGGTCTTGGCCGAGGATTTCTCCAGCTCTGCGACGTGGCGGGCGGTGATGCGCCGGCCGTCCTCGACCAGCAGCTTGGTGCCGATCTTGATGTCAAAGCTGGCCGTCTCGCCCTTGAGGCGACTCGGCACCAGATCCATCTTGATCGTCTTCTTGCTCAGATGGAAGGTGTTGGTGTCGAAGAACTTCGCCAACATCTCCTCGTTGGTGTAACCGAGGGCGCGCAGGATGACCGTCACCGGGAGCTTGCGCCGGCGGTCGATGCGCGCGAACGCGCTGTCCTTGGGATCGAATTCAAAGTCCAGCCAGGAGCCCCGATACGGGATGACCCGGGCCGAGAACAGCAGCTTGCCGGACGAGTGCGTCTTGCCCTTGTCGTGATCGAAGAACACGCCGGGCGAACGATGCAGCTGGGAGACGATGACACGCTCGGTGCCATTGATCACGAACGTGCCGTTCTCGGTCATCAGCGGCAGCTCGCCGAGATAGACCTCCTGCTCACGGATGTCCTTGATCGGCTTCGGTGTGCCGCTGGCTTCCTTGTCATAGATGACCAGACGCACCTTGACCCGCAGCGGAGCTGCGTAGGTCAAACCGCGGAGCTGACACTCCTTGACGTCGAATACGGGGTCACCTAGGCGGTAACTCACATACTCGAGGGCTGCATTGCCCGAGTAGCTAACGATCGGAAACACCGTCTTGAACGCCGCGTGCAGACCGATATCGTCGCGCGTGTCCACGGCGGCATCAGCCTGCAGGAACTTGCGGTACGAGTCGAGCTGGATCGACAACAGGTAGGGCACCCCAAGGATGCTTGGCCGTTTGCCAAAGTCCTTACGGATACGCTTTTTCTCGGTGAAGGAATACGCCATCGGGCTCACCATTTGCTTACGCTATGTCTTTCCGACCAGAGGCCGGGCCGGGTCACGGCGGGTGCCGCTGACCGGATGGATTCGAAAAGCAGGAAAAGGCCGGTGGCAACCGTGCCACCAGCCATCCCTGCGATCACGGGCTGGACGCCTGTGTGTTTCAGGTCTATTTGACCTCGACGCTGGCGCCAGCTTCTTCGAGCTGCTTCTTGATCTCTTCGGCCTCGTCCTTGGACACGCCTTCCTTGACCGCAGCAGGGACGCCTTCGACCAGGTCCTTGGCCTCTTTGAGACCGAGCCCGGTGATGGTGCGGACCGCCTTGATGACGGAGACCTTGTTGCCACCGAAGCTGGACATGACCACGTTGAACTCGGTCTGCTCCTCTGCGGCAGCGGCTTCACCGCCAGCGGCCGGGCCAGCAGCCATGGCCACCGGAGCGGCGGCGGATACGCCCCACTTCTCTTCCAGCTCGGAAACCAGCTCGGTGACTTCCAGCACACTCATGTTGCTCAAGGCGTCGACAATATCTTCACGTGAAACGGCCATCTCTAATTCTCCTGAAAAATTAATTTGTTACCCGATAAATTCGGAATCAGTACAGCAGTCAGGCAGCCAGCTGATCGCGGCGTGCTGCAAGCACGCGCGCCAGCGCCGCTGCCGGCTCGTTCAGGGTCCGCACCAGCTTGCCTGCCGGTGCCTGGAACACGCCGAGCAGCATGGCCCGGGCCTGGTCAAGAGTCGGCAAACTGGCCAGACGTTCCAGATCGGTCGCCGGCAGCAGCTCGCCACCGATCGATACCAGCCTGGTCACCAGCCGCTCGTGGTCCTTGGCAAATGCCTTGAACACGCGCGCGGCCGATCCCGGATCTTCCTGCGAAAACGCAAGGATCAGGGGTCCGGACAAGCCTGTCTGCATGCACTCGAAGTCAGTACCTTCGATCGCCCGCCTGGCCAAGGTGTTCTTGACGACGCGCAGGTAGACGCCCTGTTCCCGGGCCTGCTTCCTGAGTTCCGTCATTTCGGTCACGGTCAATCCGCGATATTCGGCGGCCAGCGCCGAATGCGCGGTCTCCGCGGCCTGCTTCACCTCGGCGACGAGAGCTTTCTTGTCTTCGAGTCTCAGCGCCATGGTTTCCTCCTGGCTTCAGATCAATCCACGGACGCCCGTCCCTGTGGCATCCACCTGGATGGCGTCCGTCACCAGGTCTTCCTGATTCGGGTAACACCATCTGCGCAGGCTGGTCTTTTAAGGCTCGGGCCTCCTGGCCGCGAGCCGCCTACGGTCTTCGACGATCGCCGGCGATCGTAATCCGATCTCCGACTTGCCCCTCTCTCCAGCGAAGCGGCTGCGGGAGCGGTGACATCCGCGCGGGGCCATGCCCGGATGTCGCTGCGCAGCTGCTAAAAACGCGGTAATCAGACGGTCGACTGGTCGACCGGGACCCCCGGCCCCATGGTCGAGGACACCGTCAGCTTCTTCATAAAGATGCCCTTGGCGGCGGCAGGCTTGGCCTTGTTGAGGTCACCGAGCAGCGCCTGCAGATTCTCCTTTAGCGCATCGACCTCAAAACCGACCTTGCCTATCGGGCAATGGATGATGCCGGCCTTGTCTGTGCGATAGCGCACCTGACCGGCCTTGGCGTTCTTCACTGCCGTCGACACGTCTGCGGTCACCGTGCCCACTTTCGGGTTCGGCATCAGCCCGCGCGGCCCGAGAATCTGGCCCAGCGGTCCGACCACGCGCATCGCGTCCGGGGTGGCGATGACCACATCGAAATTGAGTTCGCCGCCCTTGATCTGCTCAGCCAGATCCTCAAAGCCGACCAGGTCCGCACCTGCCTCGGTCGCAGCCTCGGCATTGGCGCCCTGGGCGAACACGGCGACGCGGACGCTCTTGCCGGTACCGTTGGGCAGCACAGTGGAACCGCGGACGACCTGGTCGGACTTGCGCGGATCCACGCCGAGATTGACCGACACGTCGATCGACTCGGCGAACTTGGCGTTGGCCAGCTCCTTGAGCAGAGCCAGAGCCTCATCGATGGGATAGAGCCGGGTCTTGTCGACTTTTTCGCTAAACAGCTTGTTGCGCTTGCTGGCCATTACTTAACCCCCTCGACATCGAGACCCATGCTGCGGGCGCTGCCGGCGATCGTGCGCACGGCTGCATCCATGTCCGCTGCGGTCAGATCGGGCATCTTGGCGGTCGCGATCTCTTCCAGCTGGGCACGGGTCACCTTGCCTACTTTGCGCGTGTTCGGCTCGCCGCTGCCCTTGGGGATGCCGATCGCCTTGCGCAACAGCACCGCGGCCGGCGGTGTCTTGGTGATAAAAGTGAAGCTGCGATCGCTGTACACCGTGATCACCACGGGGATCGGCAGGCCCTGCTCGACACCCTGGGTATGGGCATTGAATGCCTTGCAAAATTCCATGATGTTGACGCCATGCTGGCCCAGCGCCGGACCGACCGGCGGACTCGGGTTAGCCTGGCCCGCAGGAATCTGCAGTTTGATATATCCCTGAACTTTCTTAGCCATCGTTACACCTTGCGTGTTGGGTCAAACGCCTTGCGGCTCCCCTGTTGCCATATGCCGACCACCCGCGGGCGGCCGGCGTGATCAAGCTTTCTCGACCTGACCGAAATCCAGCTCCACCGGCGTCGCTCGCCCGAGAATCTGCACCGCGACCCGCAGCTTGCTCTTGTCGTAATTGACTTCCTCGACCACGCCGTTGAAATCGTTAAACGGCCCGTCGATGACGCGCACCACCTCGCCCGGCTCGAACAGGACCTTCGGCCGCGGCTTGTCTACGCCCTCCTGCACTCGCTGCAGGATCTTGTTTGCCTCTTGTTCCGAAATCGGCGCCGGCTTGTCGCTGGTCCCACCGATAAAACCCAGTACCTTGGGCACGTCCTTCACCAGGTGCCAGGTCTCATCGTCCATCTCCATCTGCACCAGCACGTAGCCGGGGAAGAACTTGCGCTCGCTGCGGCGCTTCTGCCCCTCGCGCATCTCTACGACTTCTTCGGTCGGCACCAGGATCTCGCCGAACTTCTGCTCGAGACCGGCCCGCTTGACCCGATCCTCGAGGGACTTTTTCACCTGGTACTCGAAATTCGAGTAGGCATGGATCACGAACCACTGCAGCGACATCAAATCAGCCTCCCTGACCGGTCAGCAGGCGTGTCGCCCAAACCAGACCCTTGTCCAGGATCCAGAAAAAGACACCCATGATCAGGGTAAACACGATCACCGCGAGCGTGGTCTGGAGCGTCTCCGGACGCGTCGGCCAGACGACCTTGCGCAGTTCGACACGCGAGGTCTGGATAAAGCCCCACAGCTCACGGCCGCGTTCGGTGGTGGCGAATACGACGATGCCGAGGGCGATGCCGAGCACCACGCCGGCCGCGCGCAGGACGATGGACGCGTCGGCAAAGTAGTAGTAGGCGACGATACCGCCCAGCAGCAGAGCTGCGGCAAGCGCTATCTTGATTACGTCGAGCGCGCTGGCGCCACTTGTCTCGGTGTTCGCGTTCATCAACCTCTTTCCCAGACAGTACAGCGCCCCGCAGGGCGCCTGACTTGTTTGGCAGGCCAGGAGGGAATCGAACCCCCAACCTGCGGTTTTGGAGACCGCCGCTCTGCCAATTGAGCTACTGGCCTGGAATACCT
>JBATKC010000220.1:0-6296 GCA_049669065.1 Gammaproteobacteria bacterium | reverse complement strand
ACTCGGCGCCCTGGCCCCGGCGGCAGCCCTCGCCATCCGCGCAGCCGCCATGAGCCCGCTCGCCTTGACGGTCAACCTCGGCATGCTGGCTTTGACCGCGACGCTATTCGTCCTGATCGTGCGCGAGTTCATGGCAGCGCGGCGCGCCTGACGGACGGGCGGTTGTCGCTGTCACGTCGCCGGCGGTGCCGGACATAGCGGACTTCAGGGGAGTTCAAACTTTCCCACGAAGAGCTAAAAAGGGAAGCAAAGTAACTTAAGTGTCCCATTTCGACTAAAATTTAGGTAAATCTAGCCACCGATTTCCCACTTTCGCCAGATATTTGTTCTCTCCGTTGGAGGGAATACGCTTTTCGTTGAACGGGATCTTCCTGCTCATGTGCCCGGTGCTCCGACGGGCTGGCGCGGCATCGCCACGCTGTGGGTGCAGTATCGTCCGCACGAGCTACTCTCCCGCGACGACCCCTGACTGAGCCCATATCCGGTGCAGGTGACTGTCAATGCCCGCCAGGATTTTCACGCAGCGTCGGCTTGACGATTCGTCCGGTGCGCGAAGACATTCCGGGTCCCGGGCTGAAGCAGACACGGACCTGAGCCGGACCTGAAGATCTCCGCACCGGACCCAGCCGTGTCGGCAAAATTATCGGGCTCCGGGCGGATAGACGGTCTCCAACGTTGACCCGACCCGCCAATTTCCCGACGCCGATCACATTTCGCGCATTATGTGGACCGGTTTCACATTGTCCCATGACATAACGGGAAACCGGTCACACCCGGAAGCCCCTGTCTTTATTACCTTTCATCTGCTTGGACTCGCGGTTCCCCGTCAGGGCAACCGGAGTCTGTGGCAATTTGTTGGCACATGCCGCGACCCGCCATTGGCGGACAGGAACACGGATATGAACAGTCGTCTGACAAGGCTCCTCGCTCGCACCGGATTGGGCTCGACGCTCATCCTCTTTGGTCTCGGTACGCCGTCGCTGAGTCATGCGGTGGGTACGATTGCCGGCACCGACATAGCCAATACAGCGTCGGTCAGCTACGAGGTCAGCGGTACGCCGCAGACGACCACCTCCAATACGGTCACGGTGACAGTGGCCGAAGTGCTCGACGTCGATGTGACCCTGCTGAGCGGCCCGGTCTCGGTCATCCCCGGCGCGACGACCCAGGAGCTCCTGTTTGTTGTCACCAACACCGGAAATGGCAATGAGAGCTTTACCCTTGCCATCGACAATGCGCTGGCCGGCGACGATTTCGACCCGGTGGCGTCGACGCCGGCGGCGATCTACTTCGACACCGACGCCAGCGGAGACTTCTCCGCCAGCGACACCGCTTATGACCCCGGAGTCAACGACCCGCTGCTGGCGCCTGACGCATCGATCGACATCCTGCTGGTCAATGACATACCGGCGGGTCTCGCCGACGGTCTGACCGGTCTCAGTGAACTCGGTGCCACCGCGGTGACCGGCAGTGGCGATCCGGGTGACCGTTTCCCCGGCGCCGGCGATGCCGGGGTAGACGCGGTCGTCGGCACCACGCGTGCGGACGCCGCGAACAGCGGCCAGTACGTGATCGGCAATATCGAACTGGACGTCGTCAAGAGCGCGACCATCGTCGATCCCTTCGGTGGCACCGATCCGGTCCCGGGGGCCGAGATCACCTACCGCATCGTGGTCACGCCGAGCGGTTCACAGACCGCCACGAATGTCGTGGTCGCCGACCCGATCCCGGCGGATACCACCTATTTGGCGAACAGCATCACGCTTAATGGTAGCGCCCTGACCGACGCGGCCGACGCCGATGCCGGCACGTTTACCGCAACCCCCGACCCGGAGGTCTCGGTGAGCCTCGGTGATCTGACCGCAGCGAGCGGCGTGCAAACGGTCGAATTTACCGTCACGATTGACTAAGAGCGAAGCGCTCGGCCGAATCCATGACGAGGGGAATGACATGCAGAAGGTGACATCCACAGTAATCGGGTTTCTCGCGTCCGCTGTGCTGTCGATGATCAGCAGCGGCGCAATGGCGCAGCAGGACTCGATCCGGCTGGAACACCGTGCCCAGCAGTGGGAACTGGTCAAAGACGCCAGCGGCCAGGAGCAGCGACAGCTGGTCGAGGCGGCTCGCGTGCTGCCCGGCGAGGAAGTGTTGTTCACGGTCACCTATACCAACGTCGGCGCACAGCCTGCCGGGGACGTGACCATCACCAATCCGATACCGGACCACATGAATTATCTGGATGGTTCGGCGACCGGGGACGGCGCTTCGATCACCTTCTCGGTGGACGGTGGCCGGAGTTTTGAAGAACCACGGAATCTCGTGGTGACTGACGCGGAGGGCGTGCAGCGGCCGGCGACGGCGAATGACTACACGCATATCCGCTGGATCCTGGGGACCGACGTGGCTGCAGGTAGCAGCGGCTCGGTGCAGTTCACGGCAGTGGTCGAATAGGGAAGGACTCGATCGTCATGAATCTGTTGGGGGATCTTGCTTGTTTGGGGAGGGGAAAAGGGACGCTGGTCCACGGATCAGCGGGTTTGTTCATCTCCAGTAAGGAAGGTCGTGCATCATGTTTACTCTACAAGGAAACCTCAACAGGTATCTCGCGGTGGTTGCCGCGGTCCTGTGCGGGCTCGGGTTCTCCTCGTCCGCGCTGGCCGTAGGCACTGACGCTGGTACACCCATCGACAACTTTGCGACGGTCGACTACAAAGTCGGCGACGTGGTCCAGGATTCGGTCACCAGTCCGACCACCCAGTTCCTGGTCGACCAGGTCGTTGACCTGACGGTCGCGGAAGCCGATGGCGGCGATACGGCCGTCAGTCCCGGCGAGACCGGCGCTGTCGCCCGTTTCACCGTCACCAACACCGGTAACGAGACCCAGGACTTCGCCCTCTCGGTCGTCGACCTGGTGGGCGGCACGGTATTCAGCGCCGACACCATCGACACGGACGCCCTGACCATCGTCATCGATGCCAACGGCAACGATGTCTACGATGCCGGCACCGATACCGTCGCCAACTTCATAGACGAGCTCAGCGCCGATGACGGCAACCCGGACCCGCTGCTGGACAACGCCGTGTCGGTCTTCGTCCTCGGCGATATCCCGAGCGCCGCGGGCGACGGCGATGCCGCGAACATCGAGCTGACCGCCACCGCCCACAAGGCCGGCGGCGCCGGGCTCGGCGCCATCGAGGCGGAGACTGGCGTCGACGATGATCCGGACACCGTCCAGATCGTGTTCTCCAACAACACCGGTTCGGACCAGGACGGCTACCTGGTCGCCTCTGCGACGCTCGCGGCGGTCAAGTCCTCGGTGGTGGTCAGCGATCCGCTCGGCGCCGTGGCGCCGGCCGCCCTGGCCATACCCGGCGCGATCGTCGAGTACACCATCACCATCACCAACACCGGCGGCAGCGACGCCACCGAAGTCATCGTCACCGACGACATCCAGAGCGATCTCACCTTCGACACGGGCGGTTACACCGGTTCGACGGACGTGGAGATCGTCATGGGCGGCGATCCGGCGGTCTACTGCGTGGCCGAGGTCGGCGGCGATGGTAACGCCGACGGATGCTTCCTGGACGCGGCTGGTGACAGCCTGACGGTCTCGATCCCGGTCAGCGTCGGCTATCCGACGGGCCTGACGGTCGGCACGACGGCGCCGGATGACGTGGTGGTCGTCCGTTTCCGGGTGTCCATCAACTAGGCCGTGCTAGCTGACTAGATCTATGTGATCTGAATGAAATCAGGTAGCACGGCCACGCGCAGGTGGTGGCCGTGCCGGCAGGCACGACGCGGGCCGGACACCACATTTGAGCACGACCAGGCCGCGGCGGATCAATGGATTCGCCGCGGCCTTCCCGCGTCTATAGGGCGCAGGATCCGTGCCGGCGCGCGTTTTGCCCTGCTGTCAATTGCTGTGACTCTGGTCTCAGTTAACGCCTTTGGACAGACCCTTCCGGGCACGTTGATCCAGAAC
This sequence comes from Gammaproteobacteria bacterium, assembly GCA_049669065.1. GTDB lineage: Bacteria > Pseudomonadota > Gammaproteobacteria > Steroidobacterales > XN24 > CAMYOC01. The sequence goes on along the minus strand of JBATKC010000220.1, from coordinate 2,314 downwards.
CAGGCCGAGGCCTCATACCTTGATCCGGGGGGTGTCACGGTCACCGTATCCTCGAACCCGGTCGATATCATCACCGTCGCCACCCGCACGCCTGCGGATCTGAGTTTCAACAGAATTTCCGGGAGTGGCACCGGTCTCCCGGTAGGCCCGACCGCCTGCGCCCAGGGCGGCGCATATCTGCCGCTGCCCGACCCGGTCTTGCTCGGGAACACGAGTATCGATCCCAGCCAGCCGCAGACGCTGGCACCCACCGCACAATTCCACGCCGGTGAACCGGTCTTCATCACCCTGAGCGATCTCGACCAGAACCTCGATCCAGGTGTGCGCGAGACGATCATCGTCAACCTCGGCTCTACGCCCGCCGGCGACACCGAAACGCTGCGGCTGACCGAGACGGATGTCGACACCGGCGTGTTTGCAGGATATCTGCAGACCGCGCGCCCGCCAGCCACGCCCGGTGATTGCGTGCTCCAGGTCGGCGCGGACGGTGATCTGACCGGCACCTATCAGGATCCGGATGACAGTGCGGACTCGGCACAGGCCGATGCGCTGGTCGACCCGACCAACATCGTGTTCGATGCGAGCACCGGCAATGCACTGGACGGCGCGATCGTCCGGCTGGTCGACGCGGTCACCGGTGCGCCGGCGACCGTATATGGCGCGGACGGGGTCGCGCAGTTCCCGTCAAGTATCATCAGCGGTGCCAGCATCAGCGACAGCAGCGGACAGCTCTATACATTTCAGCCAGGCGGCTACCGATTCCCGGTGGTACCGCCGGGTGACTACCGGATAGAGATCGAGCCGCCGTCCGGTTTCGCCGGCTTCTCGGCGCTCAGCGTCGATGAGTTGCAGACGCTGCCCGGCGCACCGTTCGACCTCGATGCGGGTTCGTTCGGAAGCTCCTTCACAGTGGGCGACGTGCTGGCATTCACGCTCGACCTGCCGATCGACCCGCAGGGTTCGGCGCTGTATCTGCAAAAGAGCGTCGCCAACACGATCGCCAGCCTTGGTGATTTCGTCCAGTACGCCTTGCGGCTCGACAATTCCAGCGCCGTCGTCCAGCAGGGCGTCACCGTCACCGACGTGCTGCCGGTCGGCTTCAGGCTGATGCCGGATTCAACCTACATCGACGACATCGCCGCGCCCGATCCGGTCATCGGCTCGGACGGCCGTACGCTGAACTTCGTTATCGGCGATCTGGCCGCACAATCCAGCGTCCGCATCCGCTATGTCACCGAGGTCACGGTCGGCGCCAGCGGTGACCGCGCGACCAACACCGCGCGTGCGCTCAGCGCCACCGGTACCGAATCGAACCTGGCCAGCGCCACGTTGCAGCTGGTAGAGGATCTGTTCCAGAGCACGTCGATCCTGGTGGGGCGCGCAGTGCTCGGCAGTTGTGACGACGAGGTCGGCAACGACCTGCAGGGCGTGGGCGGTCTCCGGGTCTACATGGAAGACGGCCGCTACGCCCTGACCGACGACGGCGGACGCTTCCATTTCGAGGGCTTGGTGCCCGGCACCCACGTGGTGCAGCTCGACCTGGAGACCGTGCCCGCGCACCTGGAAGTCTTCGACTGCGAGACCAACTCCCGCTTCGCCGGCCGCAGCTTCTCCCGCTTCGTCGACCTGCGTGCCGGCAGCCTGTGGCGGGCCGATTTCTACCTGCGCGAGCGGCCGCTGCCGACCGGCATGCTGAGCCTGGAACTGGACGGGCGGCGCGCGGCGCCCGATACCATCGAGTATGAGATCGGGCTCAGCGGCGGTGAATTGCCGGTCGCGGACCTGGTCGTGAGCATGGTCCTGCCGAAGGGTCTGGTCTACCTGGCCGATTCGAGCCGGATCGGCGGTGAGACCCGTCTCGATCCTGACGAGCGGGGGAACAGCCTCAGCTACCGGCTCGGCGATTTGCCGCCGGGCTGGACCGAGACGATTACGCTGCGGGCCCGGCTGGGCGAAGGCGCGGAAGGCGAACTCGACGCCAGGGCAGTGGCCCTGTTCGGCATGCCCAACGGCGAGAGGGGGCGCACCCCGGTCGCGGATAATCGGTTCATCTATCGGCCGGAACTGAGCGAGACGGTCAGCGCCAGTCTGACCTCGAATTTCGCCAATCTCAGCGCGCGGCTCACCGAGGGCGACCGGCGGGCCCTGGACGCACTGATCGCAGAGTGGCGCGGCAGCGATGACGTGGTGCTTTTCGCTACCGGCCATACGGACAGCAACCCGATCCGGCCCGGCCATCCGGTCTTCCCGGACAACTACGTCCTGTCCGTCGCCCGCGCCGAAGCGGCCGCGCGTTATGTGGGCGGCGCGTTGC
>JBATKC010000219.1:0-5234 GCA_049669065.1 Gammaproteobacteria bacterium | reverse complement strand
GCCTGGGCGATATCCACCGAGACTGCGGTGGCCAGCAGCAGGAGCAGAAAAAATCCCTTGGTATTCATTTTTGATCCCTCGAGCTTGTTCGCGGTCGGGCACCATGCCCGGCTCTCAGGCTCTATTGAGCGCCGCAAACACGCCGTCCGCGGGGCGAAACATAGCGGCCCTGATGATCAAAAATGGCAAAATATGATGACGGCTCTGGGCGCTCAGATCTTCGTCTCGCGGCTGATGCTGTTCCAGTCCACCCTGCGCGTCAGGATCATCATCGCGGCCAGCAATGCGAACAGACTCAGCGCACCGATCAATAATGCGGTCTCGGCGGCGTTTAGGATGACAAATAACAGGCTGTAGAGCAGCAGGACCGCCACCGCCGCACCCCATCCGCGGACCCGGCTTTGCAACGCGCCACCGAGATATACGCCGACCAGCGCTGCCAGCGCCGCGGTCCCCAGCCAGTAGGCCGGGTCAAAACCGATATGCTCGGACAAGGCCAGCAACAGCAGGAAGAAGATGCTCAGCGCCAGCCCGACCAGCGCATATTGCACCGCATGCAGCGCGGGACCTGCCAGGTGCTCGAGCAGGAACAGGCTGGCGAATGTCATCACGACAAACAACAGCGCGTACTTCATCGAGCGCTCGTTAAGCTGATAGATATCCGCCGGCTGATGCAGTCTGACGCCAAAGGCAGACTTGCTCAGCTGCTCATGACTTACCACAGCTTCGTCGATCCAGCTCTGCGGATAGTCGCGGTTTAATTCGAGGATCTGCCAGCGGGCCGCAAACCCGGCCGCGTTGATCTCACGTTCGGCCGGCAGATAGTTGCCGGAAAAACCGGGATGCGCCCAATCGGCGCCCACGGCGACGTCTGTCGTCCGGGCCAGCGGCAGGAACTGCAGCATCCGACTGCCGGCCACGGTCATTTCGATACCAAAGCTCGCGGGATCACCGTCGCGCAACCGCGCGAGATCTATCGCTGCGCGTACGCCGTTGTGCTGCGGATAACTGCCGCCGACAAAACGCAGCCCCTCATCGCCCCATTGTGCTTTTTCCAGCGCCCGGATCCCCTTCACCTCGGACACCGGCAACAACAGTTGCGCCTGTTCCCAAAAAACGTGTTGCCCCCCTTCGACAAGACGGACCAGGGGCGCAAGATCCGACGGCAGGAAAAGCGCCGTGATGCTCAGGCGGCTCTGATACACCGGTACCGTGTAGATCCCGAGGCGGCGCGATTCGGTCTCCAGCCGGGCGTTGATATTCAAGGTATCGGGCAGGACAAACACAAAGCCCATCTGCTGCTGGGCCTGACCGCGTACATCGCGGATCCGATGCCGGACCGGGATCACCAGGATCGGCCCGCTCACCTGCTGCGCGCCGCCCCATCCCGCGGCGACGGTCGCCTCAGCCTGATCGGCCAGCCGGATGCGTTCTGAGATCAGCCCGCGCAGCATGCTGATCGGGATCAGCAGCAACAGGGAGACAGTGACCACGACAACACCCTTGCGCAGGATAGGTGCGGGCGTGGGGAAGGACGTCGGGATCTGCGTGGCCATCGGGTGCGCTCCAGCCTGAACCAGAGGCGAGCATGCGCGCCAAATCGGGCAGCGCGAGGGCGAAAAGGCGCGAAATTCTGATTAGTGCGTCCGGATCGTGACTGATCACGAGGAAGAGACGCTGGATGGAGGCAGCAGATGGATCTGCGCCGCGCTGATGTCATCAGGCTGCGTCCGGCTGGTCCTCATCTCGCCCGCGAGGCCTGACTAGCAGTCTACCCGGGCGAATTCTCATCCGGGTCCGGTTTGGGCTTGGCAAAAAACGCAAAAGGAATCGCCAGCGGGCCAAACAGCAGGCCCACGATCACCCAGAAACGACGATCGCCCGATCTCGACCGGGCGATCAGATAACAGGCCAACATCGAAAGCAGCGTCACGATGATCAACAAGGGAAGCATGGTCACATTCTACACGCTGGCAAAGCGTGGATTCGTCGAACAAAGAGAACCCGCTTCTCGCGATCCTTCCAGCGCATTGCCGGCGCCCAACCGCGGACGTCCCGTCAACTTTCGCCACACTCGACGATGTTGCGCCCGCATAGCGCCGTCTGAGCCGGGATCTGAGGTCCGGCGAGTGGCGATGCAGATACGGACACCTGCCCGGCCAGCCATACATCGACTTTGGCTATCGCCGGATTGTCTCGGATTAACTAGAGCAAGGTCTTCCCTGATAGGGGCCGCTCGCACACTTTCGCTGATTGACGCCTGTCGCCTGTCCAAAAACCGGCGGGGTTCCGCGATAGAGTCGCCCGGGCATAGCTGTGCTGGCCCACTGCAGCTAAAATCGCGTGCAGCCGAGGGGGAAAGACGATGACGATCAGGCTTTGGTCCATAGCGGGCAACACCCAGGCGCTGGATGGCGGCGCGATGTTCGGCAACGTGCCGAAAGCCCTGTGGTCGCGCTGGATCACTCCGGACGAGCAGAACCGTATCCCGCTGGCCTGCCGGGCGCTGCTCGCGGCATTCGACGACGGTCGCCGCGTGCTGTTCGAGACGGGCATCGGTGCGTTTTTCGAGCCGAAGCTGAAGGAACGATTCGGTGTGATCGAATCCGAGCACGTACTGCTGGACTCGCTGGCGACGATCGGTGTCAGCCACGAAGACATCGATGCCGTAGTCCTCAGCCATCTGCACTTCGATCACGCCGGTGGGCTGTTGTCGCCCTGGCAGGCCGGCAAGGACGCGGAGCTGCTGTTCCCGAACGCCCGCTTTATCGTCAGCCGCGTCGGCTGGGAGCGTGCCTGTCATCCGCACGCCCGCGACCGGGCCTCGTTTATCCCCGCATTGAGCGGGCTGTTGGAAGACAGCGGTCGGCTGGAGCTGGTGGACGGCGAGGCCAGCGAGACTCTCGGCGCATCCGTGAGCTTCGAATTCAGTGAGGGTCACACGCCGGGGCTGATGCTGTCACAGATCGGTGGTGATGACGGCATCGTCTATTGCGCGGATCTGATACCGGGCCGGCCCTGGGTCCATCTCCCGATCACCATGGGTTACGACCGCTATCCGGAACAGCTGATCGAGGAGAAGCGTCGTTTCCTCGATCACAAACTGGCGCATGGCGTGCGGCTTTTCTTTACCCACGACGCAGGCATTGCCGCGGCCACGGTCACCCGCGACGAGCGCGGCCGCTTTGGCACCACTGACGAAATGGAAAAATTAGAGGGCCTGACGCTGTCCGCCTGAGGGCGATGCCGGATCAGTCCAGGAACGACGAATTCTTGCGTTTCCAGGGCAACCAGCTCTTGCTCTGTCGTGTCGCTTCCTGCGCCTTCTTGCGTTGCTCCTGCAACCAGTCCAGGCGCGTCACCGGGCGTTCATCTCCGCTGGCCGCCCGTTTCACACGCTCAGCCTCGCGGAAGCTGCGGAAGTCGTCAAAGGCCTTGAGTTCCTGGGACAGCTCGCGCAACACCAGATCGACCATGACTGCATCGTCGAGATAGCCGAGACCGGGCACGTCGTCGGGAATCAGATCGTCCGCATTGGCGAAATAAGCCAGCGCGTTGACTACCCGGGTCACGTCCTCCGGCGGCAGATCCCAGTCTGCGTCCTCGACCATCGCCACCAGATCATCGAGCCGTCGCAGACGCTTGAGCGCGAAATTCGGCGCATTGGCACCCTCGGCACGCCGCAGCAGTTCGCGGCAGGCTCTGAGGATATCGCCTTGTTGGGCGTCACCCAGATTCATGCGCGCGGCGTGGAACACGTCCTTCAGCTGTTTGAGATCGTGTTCATCGAACTCGATAACGAGTTTGGAATCCATAGTTTGCCACCCCCAGGGCATCGATCCGGGCCGGCCGGTTCGCCGGTCACGACGCTAGAGTATAGGAGTCTGCAGCTAGCGGCGGAAGTCATTCAGCGCAACAAAGGTGCCGCCGTTGCGATAACACAGGGCCCGCATCAGCGCCGCAAAGCGTGCGCCGGTGCCCTGCATGCTGGATTGCTGCGCGAATGCGAAGGGGAAACCCACCGAATGGATGCGCACCAGCCGGTTGCCCTGTGCGTCCTCGCGATTGATATCATCGACGATGCGTAATACGTCATTGATGCTACGGCCGGTGAACTCGTCGCCGAAGACATAGAGACTGATGCGTTTGTCTTCCTCATAAAAGGTCTGGATCGCCTGCGTGATGCCCTCGACCGGACTGGAGTTACTAAACGGCCGCCACCCGGCCAGCGCATCGATCACGACTTTACGGCGTGACGGCGTGTCGGGGATCCAGCGTCCGGCATAGCGCGGGAACAGGTAGGCGCCCATATCGTTCATCACCTGCATGCCCTTGACCTTGGGGTAGGCATCCAGCACTTCATCCACCTTGCGCAACAGCGCCGGCCAGCTGTAGTTCTGCATGCTGCCCGAGGTGTCGATGATGAAGATGATGTATTCGCTGTCGACCGGGATACCGGCCACCAGGCTGTCCGGGTTCCGCGGCCGGTCCTGTTGCAGGCGGCGCATCTCCGCGGTCAGCTCCTGGCGCGCGTTGGACAGCTGGCCCTCGACCTTGCTCGACACCGACGCGTCCTGGCTGCTCGCTGCGAACTCGCCCTCGATCCGGGACAGGTCACCCTGCAGTCGTGCTACCCGGGTCTCGATCTCGGAGAGCTGCTCACGTTTGGAGACCAGCTCCAGGTTGACGATGCGGGTCTCGCCGCGGATTTCCTCGACCTCCTCTTCCAGCTTGATAATCACCGCTTCGAGTTCCTCCGTAGTCTGCTCCAGCAGGATCGGCTCGGCGAACTTGGTCAGCACCAGCAGCAGGATGACCGCACCGAAGCCGCAGCAGATGCAGTCGAGGAACGACAGACTGGCAAACTCGACCTCGCGGCGGGTGCGGCGTCTGCTCATTGCCAGTCCCTCGACGGGCTGATCATGGAACCATCGCTGGTCTTTGCCAGACGCCAGAACTCGACCGCGGCCTCCGGATCGCCCTCGATCGGGAACAGGATCACGTTGACCGGCACCCGGCTCGGCAGCCGGCTCAGAGAGCCGCGAAAATGCTGCCGCCTCGATTTGGCGCTGACGCTTTTGAACACCACGGGCGGGCTCTTGCCCTGGGTCGGCAGGCCGTCGGTCAACAGGATGATGTTGTCCGGCGGCGGCGACATGCCGGCAGCTGCAGTGAACGCGTTATAGAGACTGGTGCCACCACCGGGGACCACCGCGCGGGCTGCCTCGATGGCC
>JBATKC010000218.1:0-2244 GCA_049669065.1 Gammaproteobacteria bacterium | reverse complement strand
CACGACGCCTGGTTCAACCTGGGCATCGCCGAGGAACAGAGCGGCCGGCCTCAGGCGGCGGTGGACGCGTTCGAGCATCTGCTGAGCCTCGAACGCGTGCCGTCTGCCGATCTCCTGGCGCGGCTGGCAGGACTGCTCGCGATGCTCGGGCGTGAGGCTGACGCGAGAGCGCGGGTCGATCAGGCGCTGGCGATCGACCCGCACGATGTGTTCGCGCGCTATGTGCTCGGCATGCTGCTGTTGGCCGCCGGTGACACCGAGGCCGCGCTCGATCAGTTCCGCCAATGCGTGGCGCGGCAACCGCGTTTTGCCGAAGCGTGGCAACAGCTGCTCGAATGCCGCCGTATCGACGAGCCGGACGATGCCGAGCTGGTGGCCGCGCGCCGCCTGATCGAGGACCCTGGTCTCAGCGACAGCGATCGCGAGCGTCTCGGCTTCGCGATCGGCAAGGCGCTGGACGAACTCGGCCAATACGATGCGGCGTTTGCCTGCTACCGCAAGGCCAGGGCGTCCAAACGCGGGCGCCTGCCGACCTTTGACCGGGAAGCCTTGCGGCTGAGCACGGATGCCCGCATCCAGTCCCCTGCGCAGCCCTCCCCGTTCGCCGTCGCGGCAGATCTGACGCCGGTATTTATCGTCGGCATGCCGCGTTCGGGCACCACGCTCGTGGACCAGATCCTGACCGGCCACCCCGAGGCCGACGGCGTCGGTGAACTGGCGTTTTTTGATCAGGCAGCGACCGCCTTCTATCGGGGCGAGTTTGATCAGCCGGCGGCGACACGGCTGCGGGATGACTATCTGCGTCGTCTGGCCGAGACCGGCCACCGGGTCGTAAGCAACAAATATCCGGCCAACTTCCGCCATCTGTCGCTGCTGCGCTGGCTGCTGCCGGAGGCACGGATTATCCATGTGCGACGGGGCGCACTGGATACCTGTCTGTCGGTGTATTTCCAGGACTTTCCCATCGGCAATCTGTATGCCAACGACCTCGAGGACATCGCCGCCTATTACCGGGACTACCGGCGCCTGATGGCGCGCTGGGCCGATGACGTGCTGGATCTGTCCTACGAGGCACTGCTGGAAGACCCGGCCGGTGTGAGCCGCCAACTGGTAGAATTTTGCGGCCTCGGCTGGGATGAACAGTGCATGGACTTCACCCGTAACCCCCGCCCGGTCGGCACCTTGAGCAGGTGGCAGGTCCGCCAGCCGCTTTACACCTCCTCAGTGGGACGCTGGCAACATTATCGAGCACAGCTGACGACCCTGATCGCAGCGCTGGGGCCGTTTGCCGACGCATAGGTGACGGGGTGGCCAGGACCCGGATCCATCCAGCGTCAACCCAACGTTAGCAACGGCCCGAGCCAGTCCGCGTAGTGTCGCCAGCGGCCCACCGAGCGGCCGTGCAGCGGCTCGCGCACCTGCGCGTGACTGGCGGTGGCCACCACTCGCGCGCGCGTGGCGAAGTCCAGACAGCCCGGATCCCAGCCCAGGCCGAGCGCATCCAGCAGACGCCGAAGCGTCGGTTCGGGCGTTTCGATCAGCGCCTCGTAGTCGATTGCGAGTACCGGCGCGCAGTCATCGGCCCAACGCGACATCACCTGCTGATAGCCGCGCAGCCAGACGGCGAGCCAGTCCAGCCGGGTAGCAAAACCCAGCGCCTGGTCGGCGAAATCCGTGAAATAGCAGGACACCCCGACATCTCTGGCATCCCGCCGGCAGTGGATGATGGTGGCCTTGGGGAACGCGGCCCGGATCAGCGGCAGATACTGAAAATTCAGCGGCATCTTGTCCACCAGCCGCTGCGCAGCCGGCAGTCTTTCCGGCAGCCCGCGACGGTAGTCATCCGCGAGCTGTGCGAGCCGCGTCGCTCGGAGCCGTGTGTCGGCGCTCAGTGCTCCGTGCACCAGCTCTCCCAGCAGTGGCGATTCGCCGGCGCCGTACACCTTCGGGTGCGCATCGAGCATCTGCTCCAGCAGGCTGGTACCCGAGCGCGGCGCACCGACGATAAACACCAGATCCTCGCCACCCTGGCCCGGCGGCATGTCCGCGGCAGCACGCCCCACCTGTTCAAACAGACGCGTCTGGGCGAGCGGGTCGAAATGCGCCGGCGTCAGCGCGTTGCCCTGTCGATACCACGACCAGGCCTCGGCATATGACGCCAACTCGTCGCAGGCGTCGCCCAGACTGAAACAAAAAGACCGGCGCGCGGCGCCTGCCGGCGGCAACGCGCGGGCGAGCAGGTCC
>JBATKC010000217.1:0-1961 GCA_049669065.1 Gammaproteobacteria bacterium | reverse complement strand
TCAGGGCGATGCCGGGTCCGGCCGAGTTGGGCGCCCGCTGGCAGAGTCGTTTCTATCTGTCGGCCACGACCACAGTACTTGTGGCCGTTGTGCTGGGCACGCTGGGGTTCTTTTTTGGCACCAGCCTGCGTCGCCGTTTCCGCCAATGGGCGGAGCGAAATAGGTTCGATGAAGGTCCCCCGCAATTGCAGCACCTGTTGCTGCGCCCGCCGGCGGAGAACGCGCCGCTGCTGGCGGTCGGCGCGGCGATCAGCCTGACTGTGTACGCGGCGGCCGGCGAGCCAGACCTCGATATCCTGGCATTGCGTCTGGCGCTCAGCCCGCTGCTCTACGGCATTGGTCTTGTGCTAATCCGATGGAGCACCAACAGGCTGTCGCCGGCGGCAACGGTCAAGGGCCTCATCGAACACGTGCCATCACTCCGTGCCCGCATGCGTGCCACGCTGTTGACGCTGGTGGCGGGTTTTGTGCTGCTCGGGCCGGACTGGCTGGACGACCCGCCCTCACCCGCGCTGCTGTTTATCTTCGTGCTGCTCAGCCTGGCGCTGGTGACCGCGCTTCTTTCGATCGTGCTACTGGCCCGTCAGGTCGGCGGTCTGCGTCACCGGTTCCGTCTGCTGCGGCTGCTGGTCGTCGCTGCGCTACTAACCTCGGCCGGCGCCGATCTGATCGGATACTACAACTTTGCCAACTATCTGCTCCAGGGCGTGTTGACCCTCCTGTTCGCGGCTTTCCTGTTGTGGCTGTTGTTATGGATGAGCGGCTCTTCTGTGGCGGCCATCTCCAAGGGCGGCACACCTCTGTCCTATCGCATCCGCTCCTGGCTCGGTCTCTCGCCTTCGGATCCGCAATCCGGCCTGGGGCTCTACAACCTGGCCATCGATCTGATCCTGTGGATCACGTTTATCGCTGTCGTCGCCAACGCCTGGGATACGTCCGGCCATTTGACCGACTATGTGGCCGAAGCGGTGCTCGAAGGCATCGAGGTAGGTACGGTCAAGATCGTGCCGATCTACATCATCTACGGGCTGGTCGCCTTTGTCGGCATCCTGATCGCGACCGGATGGGTCAAACAGTCGGTCCAACGTCGTTATATCAGCCAGACCAGGATGGATCGTGGTGCCCGCGACGCCCTGCTCAAGATCACCGGATACGTGGGCTTCGTGCTGGCAGCGCTGATCGGTCTCAAGCTCACCGGTATCAGCTTTGCCGGTCTCGCCATCGTCGCCGGTGCGCTGTCGGTCGGTATCGGTTTCGGTTTGCAGAACATCGTCAACAACTTCGTCTCCGGTCTGATCCTGTTATTCGAACGACCGATCAAGTCCGGGGATTTCGTTACCGTCGGCATGGTCGAGGGCACAGTCAAGGCCATCAGCATCCGCTCTACCGAGATCGAAACCCTGGACCGGCAAAACGTGATCGTGCCGAACTCGGAGCTGGTCTCGCAGCAGGTCACCAACTGGGTGCTGCACGACCCCCATGGCCGGCTGCTGATCAAGGTCGGCGTGGCCTATGGCTCGGACACGGAAAAGGTCAGGGAAGTGCTGGTCAATGTAGCCAATGAGCATCCCCAGGTTCTTACCGACGGCGTCAGCGCGCCCAAACCGAAAGCCCTGTTTATGGGCTTTGGCGACAGCTCACTGGATTTCGAGCTGCGCGTCTGGATCCGGCAGATCCGCCAGCGCTTCGATGTCACCAGCGATCTGAACTTCGGCATCGACAAGGCATTCCGTGAAAACGACGTGGAGATCCCGTTCCCGCAGCGGGATCTGCACCTGCGCAGCTGGTCCGATGGCGCACAGCCGCCGGCGCTGCGCGGCAAGGACGATTGAGCGCGGTACTTTCGCTGCTGGGACTGTCCTTCGGGCTCGGCCACATCGTGGCCGACTATCGTCGCGCCTGGGCCCTGACCTACGTGCTCAAGCCGCTGACCCTGTTGTGCTTTATCGCGCTGGCCCTGC
>JBATKC010000216.1:0-1973 GCA_049669065.1 Gammaproteobacteria bacterium | reverse complement strand
TTTATCGAGAGCTCAAAGGACATCCGCGAACTCCAGCAGCATTGTCAGTATGTGCTGGTCGATCCCGGCCGCTATGATCCTGCGCCCGCTCCACGACGCGGCGTGGTGAAAGGCTGCACTAAAGCCGAAGTCGAGCCGGTCAGCGCCACAAGAACCAGCAATACCACGGCCAGCACGACCACACGGCGACGCCGGGCCATCATGGAGGATGTAGAGGACGAGTATCGCCCACTTGATACCAACGTGCTGCGTCGGCAGATCGTTGAGGCCAAGCTGGCGCACGAACAGACGGTCAGCGCAGTCAGTCACATTTTTGAGTCACTCCGGAGCGGCAACGAGATGCGGCTCGATGCCGCGGAACAGGCCATCGAGCCCATGGTCGAGAGCGTGGTCAAGAATGAGGACGCGCTGTCCTGGCTGGCGCGCATGAAGAAGAAGCAGGACTACATCCATGATCATTCGATCGCGTCATGCGTGTGGGCAATGATCTTTGGCAAACATCTTGGGCTCGAACCCGACATGCTCAAGGTGCTTGGCCTGGGCGCGTTGCTGATGGACGTCGGCAAAACGAAGGTCCCTACTGAAATCCTGATCAAGCAAGGGAAATTATCGGACGAGGAGCGGGTGCTCATGCGGCAGCATGTGCAATTTGGCCTAGACATTGCGCGTTCCGTTGAAGGTGTCGATACGCGGGTCATCGAAATGATCGAATCGCACCATGAGCGTCACAATGGAACCGGATATCCCGCCGGACTGGATGGCAGCGCGATCCCGGTGTTTGCACGGATCGGCGGCATCGTCGATGCCTACGATGCGATGACAACCCCTCGGCCTTATGCGTCCCCGGTTTCCACATGCGAAGCCATGCGCCGGCTCAATGACCTGGCCGGGGTCGAGTTTCAGGCCGAGATGGTCGAGCAGTTTGTCCAGGCCGTCGGGGTGTTTCCAGTCGGCACACTGGTCGAACTCAGCAACGGGACGGTAGGTGTGGTGATCGCACAAAACAGGACGCGGCGTCTGCGCCCGCAGGTCATGGTGCTCACCGATGAGGGCAAGGCTCCCCTCAACACCTTCCGCACACTCGATCTGAGGAACACATTGGTCGATGCCAACGGAGATTCCCTCTACATCCTGAATGGCTTGTCGCCCGGTGAATATGGCCTCAATCCGTCTGAGTACTACCTCTAGGCATGGTGGCAGCTGTGGATGCGGAGATCCTCAACCAGACAGATTCGAGGACGTTCCTGCGAACGCTTGCGAAAGCGCTGCAGGAGCAAGCCCGTATTGAGGCGTCACTCGGTCTGATTGTCGCGAATGTCGGTAATCTGGATCATTTGAAATCCGTATTTGGGTTCCAAAAAACGATGTCATCATTGACCGAGATGGCGCGGTCGCTGACCGAGATCGTCGGCGTAGAAGACGCCGTGGTTCGCTTCGGCGATGGGAAATTCGGCATCCTGCTTATGAGTCTGAAAAACTCAGGGCACCTTGTGCTGGCCGCCAACAAGATCCTCAGGACCATCAGGCGGGGCTATGACGTCGGCGGTGTCACTCTCGAAGCAGAGCTGGAGATGGGGGCGACGGTTAGCGGATACGGCAACAACGACGCGGAAGCGATACTTCAGCAGGCCGAAACGGCCTTGCTCGCCGCTCGACAGGAAAACGTAGACTTTCTGATTTACGAGCCTGATCAGACGAGCCGGATAGCCAGCGCGCTACGCCTGGAAAAAGAGATCGACAGCGCGCTCGAGAACAACGAGATATCGATGTTTTATCAGCCCAAGGTTGCTGCCGGCGACCTGCGGCCTGTGGGTGCGGAGGCATTGATGCGCTGGTCGCATCCGCTGCGGGGATTCGTCCCGCCCGATGTATTCATACCGGTCGCAGATGCGAGCGGCCAGATTGAACCACTGACATGGTTCGCGGTGAATACCGCGTTCCGCCAACTCAACGACTGGCCCAGCCAATGGGGC
>JBATKC010000215.1:0-2117 GCA_049669065.1 Gammaproteobacteria bacterium | reverse complement strand
ACGTCGGCCTCGTGTTCGCGCTGGGAAATCATCCGCAGATGCTCTTCCGCAGCGTCCCAATCACCGGTCTCGGCCGAAGTGACCGGCGCTAGCAGATCACTGGCTGCCCGATGGCAGACTTCCATGTGAAGCTGCAAGGGCTCGACGGGCGAGGAGCCAAAAATTCCGGACAGGTGACTGCTCACAATATGTGCCTCTTTTACAGTGAGATCCTTCGTCCGATACTGACCTGATCAGCATGCCACCGCGTGGCGGCTCTGGCACTTGCTGAGTACCCGCTCAGGCCATGCCTGCCAACCGGCACGACGATCCAAAATATCATCGGGACGATAGCAACGGCGCGGACTATCGACTCAGTTTTGCGACATGACCTCTTCGGGCGTCGGCGCCATATCAGTCGCTTGATCAACCCAACCTCCGCCCATGGATTTGTAAACATCGATCAGGTTGTTAAACGTATCGGTCTGAGCCCGTACGGCGATCAGTTCTGCATCGAACAGCAGCGTGTTCGCATACAGCACCTCGAGATAGCTGGCCGCCCCGTTCTCAAACAGCAGACTCGACAGGCGCGCATACTCGCGCAGTGCGTCTACCCTGCGCGCCAGCGCGTCATAGGTCTCGACCGATTTCTCCGCCGAGATCAATGCATCGTTGACTTCGCGCAGCGCATTCAGAATGGTCCGTTGATAGGACTGCAGCGCCTCTTCCCGGGCGGCCTCGGTGGCTCGCACCTGTCCGCGGATAGCGCCGGCGGTAAATATCGGACCGGTTATATTGCCGGCGATGCTCCACACACGCGCCGACGAGTCGAGGAAGTCTCCCAGGTCGCCACTGGCGGCGCCGTAGTCGCCGGTGATCGAGATATCCGGATAATACTGAGACTGCGCGACGCCGATATTGGCGTTGGCAGCGATCAGATTCTGCTCTGCCTGCACCACATCGGGTCTGCGCTCGAGCAGCGATGACGGCAAGGACGCAGGCACGCCGGGTCGCGACAGCTGGTCGATATTGTGCCGGCGCAGGATCGGGCCCGGATTGCGCCCAATCAGGATCGACAGCAGGTTTTCCTGCGCCTGAACCCGCGCCTCGAGATCCGGCACCTGTGCCCGCGCTCTCTCATACTCTGACTGCACCTGCGAAAGCTCCACCTTGGATGCAACACCGCCCTTGAAACGGAGTTCGAAGATACGCAGGCTGCCTGCATAACTCTCCAGCGTTTCACGCGAAATCTCGAGCTGCCGGTCAAGCCCGAGCAGATTGACATAGCTCACCGCTACACCGGTAACCAGCGTCAGGATGACCCCCCGACGCGCCTGTTCGGTTGCGTACACCTGCGCCTGGGCTGCCTCAGTCTGGCGGCGGATGCGTCCAAACAGATCCAGCTGCCAGGCGACGCCCGCCGCAGCCTGGTATTGGGTGAAATACGGGTCGGTGCCGGAGCCAACGCCAAACGCGTCCTGCGAGGCTCGGTTGCGGCTGGCTCCACCGCCGTAGTCAGCCTGCGGGAAAAACTGCGAGCGCGTCGTTTGCAGCGCGCCAAGAAACTGCTCGACGCGGGCGGCCGCAATACGCACATCCGGGTTGTCCTGCAGCGCCGTTTCGATTAGCTGATCGAGGACTGGATCGTTAAATTTCTGCCACCAGCGGGCGTTGATCAGATCGCTGGCTTCACCATATTCGATGCGCCATGCGTCGGGCATCTGCACATCCGGGCGTTGATAGTCCGGACCCACGGCGCAGCCGCCAAGGATGGCGGCCAAAACCAGTAGCGCTATCTTGTTCCGGACATCGCTCACATCAATGGCCCTCTGTCGCGCCTGGCGTGGCTGCGGCGATCTCGCCAACATTAGTCTTGTCCTTGTGCTCGCCACGCTCCGAGAGACTCTCCAGAATCACAAAGAACATGGGCACGAAGAACGAGGCGATCAGCGTCGAAGCCAGCATGCCTCCGATCACGCCGGTGCCGATGGCGTGAAGACTATTGGCACCCGCACCGCTGGCGATGGCCATCGGCACGCATCCGAGGATAAAGGCGATCGACGTCATCACGATAGGTCTCAGCCGGACCCTCGCGGCTTCAACCGCAGCCTCCTCCAGGCTGGCCCCGCCGCGATAAA
>JBATKC010000214.1:0-2724 GCA_049669065.1 Gammaproteobacteria bacterium | reverse complement strand
ATGCCACCGCGGCCGCTGGACGCGGCGATCATCTTTGCCCCGGTTGGCGCACTGGTACCCCGGGCGCTGGCCGCGGTGCGCAAGGGCGGTGTCGTGGTCTGCGGCGGTATCCACATGTCCGATATCCCGACTTTCCCTTACTCCCTGCTCTGGGGCGAGCGGGTGTTGCGTTCGGTGGCCAATCTGACCCGACAGGACGCGCTGGCGTTTCTCGAACTGGCGCCCCGTGTGCCGGTGCGCACCCGCACCGTGAGCTATCCGCTGGAGCGGGCCAACGAAGCGCTGGCCGATCTGCGCGAGGGCCGTTTGAGCGGCGCTGCCGTGCTGACCATGGACTAAGCCTATTGCGGGCGATCATAGCCGGTCATCTCCAGATAGCCGCCGCCGGTGACCGGTTTTCCGTCGCGATTACCGCGGACCTGGATCGCGCCTTCCCAATAGCGCACAGACAGATCCATCTCCTGGCTCTCGAGCCGCGGATCCACCGCGAGTTCCAGCTCGAGTGACGGTATTGTCAGCGTCCAGCGGACCGGATAGGCCGCACCCGTCGCCGGGCTGTGCCAGCGCTCGCCGGGATCCAGCTCCACGGTGTCGCGGCCCAGGCGGACGATGCGGCCATCGGGCTCGACCAGCGTACCGGCGCTCAGCGCATCGATGCTGCCATCCTTGCGCCGCAGAGCGTAGAACATCAGATCGCTGCCGTCGTCGAGCTGGATCGAAAACCAGTCCCAGCCGGCCAGGTTCGGGCCGAGAGCGCTGGTGCTCCATTCCCGGTCCAGCCAGGCCAGACCGGTCACCGCCAAGCGCTCGCCGCCAACCCGTAACGTGCCCGCGGCGGGCATCCGGGTATAACTGTAATAGAGCGAGGCATTACCCGGCTCGGGCCCCTTGGCGCTATACCCATCGTCGCCCTGGAACACCGGCTCGCGGCCTGGCTGGAGATGCAATTCGAGCCCGAAGTCAGCATCGCCGGCGGCCAGACGCAGCGGCAGGAACGCCTGATCAAGCGAGCGCGCCGACCAGTCCTCGAGCCACACCTGGAATGGCATCGCATCGGCCCCGGCCAGTCCCTGAGCGCCCCGGGCCAGGCGTTCCCGGCTGAAAAAGCGGCGGCCGTCTGTATCAGTCAGCGCCAGATGCGCCATCCACAGCTGTCGGGTGGCCCAGGCAGACGCTCGCGCTACCGGCTGCGGCGCCAGAGCAAAGCGGAAGAAGGTCAGCTGGAACCCAAAATGGCGGCCGGTCTCACTGCTCAGGTTGCCGGTGAAATACCACCACTCAGAGCGAAAATCCGGATGCGGCCCGTGATCCGCCGGCAGACCGGGGCGCTGACCCGGCAACGCGCGTTGGTAGCCCGGGTCGTCATCGCCACCGAGCAGATCGACCACGCTGACGGCCTCGCTCGCGGAGGGCGGCGGCTTGCTGCTGGCCGACCACAACAAGCCGGCCAGCACAGCCACAGGAATGACCGCCAAGGACGCAACAACAAGCCGGTGACCGCGGCTCATTCTTCTCTGAGGTCCGTGGCCGGCTGACGCTGACCCGAACGCCAGGCCGGGTAGACGCCGCCAAGCAGGGCCGCCGCGATCGCCAGCACCAATCCCTGACCCAGCGTGGCCGGGTCCGGATGGAAGCCCATGCTCCAGCCAAACGCGCGCATGTTGATCACCTGGACCAGAAACCAGGCAAGAATCAGACCCAGCGGTGCAGCGAGCAGACCGGCGGCCCCGCCGAGCAAACCGGTCTGGGTGATGACCAGACGCCGTACCTGGGCCGGGGTCCAGCCGAGCGCACGCAGCACCGCCAGCTCCCGCACGCGCTCCATCTGCAAGGATTGCAGCGCGCTGAGGATGCCGAGAAACGCGACGATGCCGACCAGCACCTGTAACACGCGCGTGATGGTGAAGGTGCGATCGAATATGGCCAGCGACACCTCGCGGATTTCCGCGTTCGACGCCACCTGTACTCCGGGCGCGTCGCCGAGCGTCTGATCGATCAGATCGCGTATGTCGCCCGGGTCCGCATCCGGCGCCGCAATCAGGCCGAGCCCACCGAGGCGCTGGATACCCCAGGCGGCGCGGAATACCGGCAGATACACGGCCACCACGCCGCGATCCGACGTGTAGTCACGGAATACCGCCGCCACGTTGAACTGGCGCCGGCCCTGCGCAGTGGCCAGCTCCAGTCGGTCACCGACCGCAAGCCCGCGATGCGTGGCGAATGGTTCTGATACCCAGACCGCACTGCCGGACAGGAAATCGGCACGTGCGGGTCCTGGATCACCCTGGAGCAGTTCGAAACCCCAGTCGCCGGAGCCGGGATCGAGGGCCCACAAGCGAATCTGTTCCTCACCGGTCTCGAGTCGGTGACGCACCGAACGGGTGACTTCCGTGACCAGCGCACTGCTCTCGAGGTGCGCAGCCAATGCATCGGCGTCACGGGACTCTGCGTACCAGGCCTCGTCGAGGCTGATATAGATATCCGCGCGCAGACTCTGCTGCAACCAGTTGTCGACACTGACGCGGAAGCTGCCCACCATCACGCCGACGCCAATGACCGACGCGACCGCCACCATCAATGCCGCCACGGCGACGCCGGTGCGGCTGAGCGTGCGGCTGATGCCGCGCACCGCCATGCGGCTGGGCATATCCAAACGCCGGACACCAAAGCGGGCGATCACAGCGGTCATGGCGACGATGGCCGGTGGCGCCGCAAAGGCCGCCG
>JBATKC010000213.1:0-5034 GCA_049669065.1 Gammaproteobacteria bacterium | reverse complement strand
CGGCTCAGGCGCGCTCGGCGGTCAGCTTTCGCTCCCAGTTCAGCGCATGGGAAACGATGGTGTCGAGCTCGTTGTAACGCGGTGTCCAGTCGAGGACCTTGCGGATCTCGTCGGCCTGGGCGATCAGCGTCGGCGGATCTCCGGCGCGGCGCGGCGCTTCCTCTATGGTCAACGGTGCGCCGTTGATCCGCGCCACCGCATCGAGCACTTCACGCACGCTGTAGCCATGCCCATAGCCGCAGTTGAGCACCCGCGACTCGCCACCGGCGCGCAGATAATCGAGCGCGCGCAGATGCGCGCTGGCGAGGTCTTCGACGTGGATATAGTCACGCACCCCGGTGCCATCGGGTGTGTCGTAATCGGTGCCATAGATCTTTACCGAAGGGCGCGTGCCGACGGCGGCTTCGCACGCGACTTTGACCAGCAGTGTGGCCTTGGCCGTCGACTGGCCGATGCGGCCTGCCGGGTCCGAGCCGGCCACATTGAAATACCGTAGCGCGGTATAGCGCAAGTCGCTGGCGGCGGCGAGATCGCGCAGCATCCATTCGCTCATCAGCTTTGAGGTGCCGTAGGGATTGATCGGTGCGGTCGGCGTATCTTCCCGGGCCACGCCGCCCGGCGGCAGGCCGTAGACCGCAGCGGTGGAGGAGAAAACCACGTGCGCCACGCCCGCGTCCCGGCAGCATTCGAGCAGGTTGCGCGTCGCACAGGTGTTGTTGCCGTAATACTTTAGCGGATCGTCTACCGACTCCGGCACGATGGTGGCGGCGGCAAAATGCATCACCGTGTCGATGCCGCGCGCCTTGAGTAGCCGGGACACGATGGCCTGGTTGCCGACGTCGCCCTCGACAAAGTCGCCATAGAGCACTGACTCGCGGAAACCCGTCGTGAGATTGTCCAGGGTGATCACGTCCTCGCCGGCCTCGCCGAGCTGACGCACCACATGGCTGCCGATATAGCCGGCACCGCCGGTAACGAGGATGGCCGGTCGTTTGGGATGTGAGGTCACGGAACTCTCCTCGGGCGGGATCGGGGTTCTGGGAGACCGCAAGTCTAGCAAGGCGCGGGCATTCGGCGGGTGACGCAGTTCTCACGCTTTCGCCTGGATTCCCGCCGCCCTGGAAGTAGAAATTCTTTGGCCAGCCATTGCAATCGGGGGCCGGTCCCGGTCATCATTTGTGTCGGGTGGGGGCCCGGATTATGACGCCGGACCAATGGCCGGCAGGAGTGCAAACTTGGCAAGCTGGATGGGCGACCACACCCGCGCGCGGATTCTGTTGCCGGCTATTCTGCCGGCCCTGTTTACCCTCACGGCCTGTAACATCAGTTCCGGTGGCGGCTCCGGCGATAACCCGGACCCGGACCCGCCGCCCGCGGTCCCGACCCTGTCCATCGCCGACACCAGCATCGTGGAGGGCGACGCCGGCCTCGTGCCCGATGTGTTCTTTGTCAGCCTGTCCGACCAGAGCGCCCAGACGGTAAACGTCGATTATCGCAGTATCGATGGGACCGCCCGGGCCGGTATCGACTACGAAGCGGCCAGCGGCACGCTGACATTCAACCCCGGCCAGACCAGTGCCCAGATCCCGGTCAACGTCATCGGCAACGTGGATGACGACGGTGATCGCAGTTTCACCATGGAGTTGACCGCTCCGGTCAACGCCACCATCGCGGACGGCATCGCCACCGGTACCATCATCGACGACGACGGCGCGGCCCTGTTCGGTCTCGACACACGGCCGGTGAATGTGACCTGCCTCGCGCCGCCCCGGGCTGTCGGCGGCACCCAGGTCACCTTGACCTCCCCGTATCCCAACCTGGCGTCCCTGTCCCAGCCGACCAAGTTATTGCAGGCCCCGGGAGACAACAGCCGCTGGTTCGTGCTGGAGAAGGCAGGCCGCATCCGGGTGTTCGACAACCTGCCCGGTGTGGCCAACCACGAGCTGTGGCTGGATATCAGCGCTCAGGTCAATTCCAACTCCGAGGGCGGTTTGCTGGGGATGGCCTTCCATCCCGACTGGCCCGCCGTCAAGGAAGTCTATCTGTCCTACACGGGTAACCCGGGCGGGCCGATGATTTCGGTCATCTCACGCTTTGTTGTCAACGACGACAGCAGCCTGCCGGTCAACGTTACCGAGCAATCGATCCTCACCGTGAATCAGGATTTCGATAACCACGACGGGGGCGACATCGCGTTTGGCCCCGACCGGAATCTCTATTTTGGTCTCGGCGATGGCGGCAGCGGTGGCGATCCCAACGAACGCGCTCAGGACACGACCCGGCTGCTCGGCTCCTTCCTGCGCATCGGCGTGCTGGGTGTCGCCTGGCCATCACCGGCTTACACCATCCCGCCGGGTAACCCGTTCGAAGCCAATCCGCGTTGCGGGCCTGCCGGCAACGCACAGTCCTGTCCCGAGATCTATGCCTGGGGCTTCCGCAATCCCTGGCGCTGGAGCTTCGATCGCGATACCGATGCGCTATGGGCGGCCGATGTCGGCCAGAATCAGTGGGAAGAGGTCGACGTGGTTGAGCTCGGTGGCAACTACGGCTGGGATTGCCGCGAAGGCGCGCATGATTTTGAGCCGGGTAATTGTCCCGGCGGCGGTCTGGTGGAGCCGGTGGCGGAGTATGACCATAGCCTCGGTAATTCCATCACCGGTGGTTATGTCTACCGCGGCGCCAGCGTCCCCGCGCTGGACGGCCGCTATGTCTTTGGTGACTTTGGGTCGGGCCGGCTGTGGGCGCTGCGCGATAACGGGCAGGGTGGTTACGACACCGAACAATTGCTCGATACCAGTTTCAACATCTCCGCGTTTGGCGAAGACGCAAGCGGCGAACTCTACGTCCTGCACTATGGCGGCGAGATCCTGCGCATCGACGAATCCGGTAACCCGACCCCCGATAGCGTCCCCGACGATCTGGCGGACACCGGCTGCGCCAACCCGGCCGATCCGACCGAACCGGCCTCGGGTCTGATCGCCTACGATGTCAACGCACCGTTCTGGTCGGATGGTGCGGCCAAGTCGCGCTGGCTGGCGCTGCCGGACGCCGACACGCTGACCATCGAGGCGGACGGCGATTTTACGTTCCCGTCCGGCAGCGTGATCAGAAAAGACTTCCGGATTGGCGGCCAGCTGATCGAGACGCGATTGTTGATGCGTCATCCGGACGGGGTGTGGGCCGGTTACACGTATGAATGGGATGATGCCGTGACGCAGGCCACCCGGGTCCGCGGCGGCAAGCTCCGCGACGTCAACGGCCAGACCTGGATCTATCCCAGCGAAAGCCAGTGTATGGAGTGCCACACCGCAGCCGCGGGTTTCTCGCTCGGCCCCGAGACAGCTCAGCTGAACAAGGACCTGAGCTATCCGACGACAGGGCGGACCGCGAACCAGCTCGCGACGCTGGAACACATCGGGATGTTCAGCGCGCCGCTGCCGGCGCCGCCATCGGCCTTACCGGTGCTGGCGGATCCGTTTGACGCTGGCCTGCCGCTGGATGATCGGGCCAGGGCCTATCTGCACACCAACTGCAGCCAGTGCCACCGCCCGGGTGGGCCCACACCGTCATCGATGGATCTGCGCGTCGAGACTGCGCTGGCCGACACCAACGCCTGCAATGTCCCGCCGGAGAATGGCTTTGTGGGCATCCCCGGCGGGCTGCTCATCGCGACGGGCGACGCGGTGCGGTCCATCCTGGTCTCGCGCATGAACCGGCGCGATATCCACGGTATGCCGCCGCTGGGCTCGGATCTGATCGATACGGCGGGCGTGAGTCTGATCTCGAACTGGATCGATGGATTGAGTGGCTGCAATTAGCGCATCTGGCGGGCGATACTCGCCGGGCGCCGCGTCATCGACTTGACATAAGACGAGCCTGCGGCGATCCGCGGGCGGGCTCGCGCGGCGGCGCCGCCAACGGCAATCCTGCGCTGTGGTACGGTCCGCCGATGACAGACAGGGCCGAATCGCAGGACGAGCAGGTACACCCCTATGCCGGGCTGTCGCCGGATGTCGTGATCGACGCGGTCGAAGCGGCCGGATTCCGCTGTGACGGTCGCCAGCTGGCATTGAACAGCTACGAGAATCGCGTCTATCAGATCGGCATCGAAGACGCGCGTCCGGTGGTCGTGAAGTTCTACCGCCCGGGTCGTTGGAGCGATGCGGCGATCCTCGAGGAACACGGCTTTGCGCTGGAACTGACCGGGGCGGAGATCCCCGTCGTCGCGCCGATGGATACCGGCGCCGGCACATTGATGGAATACGAGAATTACCGCTACGCGGTGTTCCCGTCCTGCGGTGGTCGCTGGCCGGAACTTGGGACGAAGGAAGACCGCAAGGTGGTCGGCCGTTTTCTCGGCCGGATCCATCTGGTCGGCGAGCACGGATCATTCGAACACCGGCTCCACATCGATCCCGAGCGGCTCGGCGACGAGTCCCGGGACTGGCTGCTGGATCAGGGCTGGCTGCCGGACCATCTGGAGGAGGCCTATGACAGTCTGACCGCCTCGTTGATGGAGGCGGTCCATGTCCGTTTTGACGCTGCTGGCGATTATCGGGATCTTCGTATCCATGGCGATTGTCATCCGGGCAACATCCTGTGGACCGAAAGCGGCGCCCACTTTGTCGATCTGGACGATTGTGTGACCGGTCCCGCGGTGCAGGATCTTTGGATGTTGCTGTCCGGCGAGAACGACGAGATGCGTTTACAACTCGCCGATATTCTGGAAGGCTACGAAGCGTTTTCGCGCTTCGATCCGCGGGAATTGTGGCTGATCGAGGCGCTGCGGACGTTGCGGATCATCCACTACAGCGCCTGGCTGGCCCGGCGCTGGGAGGATCCGGCGTTTCCCCGGGCTTTCCCCTGGTTCGGTGAAAACAGATATTGGGAAGATCACGTGCTCGCGTTGCGCGAGCAGGCGTCGATGATGCAGGAACCGCCGCTGCAGCCGTAAAATCCGGACCCCGGCGCAAACCGGGCGGGCGGTCCCGCAACGATCCGGACCCGATTCGATCTGGCCCAGTGATGCGGACG
>JBATKC010000212.1:0-10775 GCA_049669065.1 Gammaproteobacteria bacterium | reverse complement strand
GTCTAGATCCCTGTTTTTGCCTCCATCCTGCCATGATGCACCGCGACGGAGCCGCGACGGGACGCCGCTTGGCAAATGTTTTCTTCTGGGCTACGCTTCGGCGAGTCGGATAAATAACCAGAACACGAAAGCTCCAATGTGCCGAATCCCAAAGCGGGAGAGAGGCAGTCCGACAAGGTAGCGGGCCCGCCAATGGATGGGGGGCGTTTCAGTCCCCGGGGGCGACGGATCATCCTCGGGGCCCGAACCATCGGATCCATGACCGGTTTGAAGCGGTCGGATCCGGACGCTAGATCAGTCGATAGCCAAAGCCAGACCGAACGCTTGCCGGCGCGAGACGCGGGCATGTATTGGCGGAATAATGACCACTGAAGACAAATATCTCGACTTGCACGGGCTCGACTCGCTGCGCAGTGCGTCCTGTGAGGATATCCGCGCGTTCTTTTCCGCTGTCGTCGATCAGCCCACGGCAGAGCAAGAGACGGCAATGCCGGCCGACGGAATCGGCGGCATGCCGATCGACGGCGATCATCGTTCACCGTCTGCAGCGATGCTCGATGATCTGACCATCGTGTTCCAGCACACGCTGGAGCGGAGCCGAGCCCGGGGAGAATTGAGTGCCGGGCTGGATCTGGACCTCCTCGCGCGACAGCTGACGGCCACCTTCCGCGGCGTCTTGCTCATGCAGCACGAGGGATGCCCGCGGGCAGAGATTCGGCGATTCGTCGATCAGACGCTGAAACTCATGACCTGATCCGGGTAAACCTCCACGGGCCGCACCATTCGGGCCAAGGTCTTCACCGGCTCTTCACTACCTTCGGGTTAGACTTATTGTCGGGTGCTTTTGATACAGTGCCGGTAAGCTGACACCGGGTGGGGGAGATGGTCGCGTCCTGTGACCCAATCATGCATGCGTCCGGTTTGCGGCCCCGATTGCGACGGAGCGCCGCTGGCATCGTATTGCTCCTGGCCCTGGCAAACCCCGCTACACGCGCACCAGCAGAAACGGCAGCGTCATCCGATATCGGGATTGTTGCCGACGCTCAGAGACTGGACCCTGGCCAGATCATCACACGCAGCCACGGTGCGGACGCGCGATTCCGTTACACGCTGCAGACCGACGGAAACCAACTGTTTGTCATCGAGGTGGAACAGCGCGGCCTCGATCTGATCCTTTCATCTACGGACCCGAGCGGGACCATACAAACCGCCGACTCGCCGCTGCAACGACACGAGCGAGAGGTACTGGTCGTCGGAGGATCGCCGGGCGAATACCTGATCGAGATCTACTCGACCGAGTACACCGGCGCCATCGGCGGACATTCGATCACTGCGTTTGATCCTGCTGCAGAGCCGGGGATGGATCCGCTCAGGCCGTACCAGTTCATGATGCGTGGCAATGCGCTCAATTTTGCCAACGAGCCGGGAAAACGACAAGAAGCGTTGGCCGCATATCTCACCGCCGCGAACGCGTGGGCTGAGCGTGGACGCGAGCCCGAACGAGCATGGGCGTTGCTTAGTGCGGCTGGCATGCTGTATTGGCGCATGCTGCGTTGGCAGGACGCCGCAGCAGAGACCGCACACGCGGCAGCGGTATATCGAGACATCGGCGCAGAGGCGAATTACGCGGCAGCGCTGCATCTCGAGGCCGCATCTCTCATGGAAATTGCCGGCGAAAGCGGAACGCCCTTAGATGCCGAAGACATCGGGCCGTCGGGCACGGAATTTGATCAGGCCCGATCACTGCTTGAGACTGCGCTGACCATCCAGCAACGGCTGGGGCTGGACTATGATGCTGCCAAGACAATAAACAACCTGGGCCTGCTCGCCTACTACAGAGACAACTGGGAACAGGCAGGCGCGTATTGGGCCGATGCGGGCCGGCGCTTTCGGGAACGGAATGAATGGACCGCCGAGCTGGCCCCGATGATCAACCTCGGCGTTCTCAAACTCGAGAGCGGATCAGTGTCTGCGGCGGTCGCTGCATTTACGCGCGTGCTGGAATTGCTGGCCCCTGGCGAGCAGGACGTCCGGGCAGACACTCTGGATAACCGCGCACGAGCGTATACCGCGCTGGGTAACTATGATCTGGCACTCAGAGACTTCTATTCCGCGTTGACCATCCATAGGAACAATGCCAACTCTAAGGGACAGGGCAGATCCATCAGCGGCATCGCCACTACGTATCAAAGCCTTGGAGAGCTGTCTGAAGCCAAGAAGTTTTATCAAGAATCGCTTGTATTCAGGGAAGCGGCCGAGGACAAGCGCGGAGTTGCCGCAACGCTGATCCAGCTTGGAAACGTATGCCGCAAACTCGGTGATTTTGGATGTGCGTTAAAGGCTCATTCGAGAGCCGCGCGGATCGCGCCCAACCCCATCTTCCGCGCACGCGGCGGCGTCGCCCTGGCCGTTGACCATCTCCAGCAGGGGAATCCGGAAGCTGCCCTGCAACGCCTCGAACCCGCGATCGCAACAGCGCAACAGACAGGGGCTCGCATGGTCATTGCCGAAGGCCTGCTGCAAAGAGGAAAAGCGTATCTCGCCCTCGGTCAGCCGGGTCAGGCGCGGGCCGATCTTGTCCAGGCCCAGGCGCTCTTTCTCGACATGGGCATGACCGAAATGATCAGCGAAACATTATATCTGAGAGCCCGTTCCCGGGCCGATGAAGGTGACACCTCGCAGGCGCTCGAACTGACCGGCGAAGCGATCGATCAAATCGAAAACGTTCGGAATCGACTGATCACGCCGGTGCTCCGTGCCACCTATCTAAGCCACAGCCAGGCGATCTATGGGTTTCAGATCGAATTGTTGATGTCGGCAACACAGCAGTCAGCAGACGGCGCTGCGCAGATGCTGGCAAGAAAAGCTTTCGATACTGCCGAGCGCTCTCGCGGTCGGATGTTGCTCGACCTGATGGATGAAGCCAAGCTGGACTTCGATCGGACCATCGATCCCTCGGTTGCGGCCGAGCGTAAACACCTGATCGAGAGAATGACCGAGCTGGTCTACCAGCGAGACCGGCTGCTCGATCAGGAAAGCCACGATGTCGCGAGGCTGAGGGAGATCTCAGATGACATGGACAAGGCCGCGACCCGGATCCGGGTGCTCGATATCAGCGCCCGTGACAAGGACCCGTACTACTCGACTCTGTCGGAACCCCGCATCCTGGACAGCCGCTCGATCCAACAACTACTCCCGCACGACACGGCATTGCTACTTTATCACCTGGGCGAGAAGCAGGGATTCTCCTGGACTCTGACCGACAGCGACCTGCGATGGCGGACGCTGCCGGGCAGCGCGGTACTCGACGATCTGGCCCGATCAACCCACATCTCGCTGCAGACCTATCCGACGGACACCACTGCACGCCGTCAACGCGATGATCTGTTGGCCCAGCTGACAGACATACTGCTCGGCTCCAAGTTCGACCTGCCGGGTAAGAAACGACTGATCATCATCCCTGACGGCGCCCTGCACTATGTGCCGTTCGCCGCACTGCCGCTGTCCGGACCCGGGGATTCGCCGCGCTACCTGCTCTCGGATTACGAGATACTGCGCGTGTCCTCCGCTTCGGCCATGGCTCTGCGCGAAGAAACATGGGACCAGACGTTCCCCCGCAGCGTAGCGATATTTGCCGATCCGATAGTCACCGCGGGAGACCCCAGGATGCCCGAACAAGCGGCGTCGCGCGCCGCTTCCCAGAACTGGATGACCAGCCTGAACCGGCTGCGGCGTCTGGAATGGAGTGGTGAAGAAGCGGCGGCTATCGCCGAACTCGCAGACCCGGAACATCGCCTGGTCCTGACCGGACCGGCGGCGACTCGGGAAGCAGTGCTAGACACTGACCTGCGGCCCTATCGGTTTGTCCATTTCGCCACCCACAGCTTTATCGATACCGAGTATCCCTCGCTGTCGGGTCTGGTCCTGTCTCCCGGCAGCGGGAGTGGGCCCACGGACGACCTGCTTCAGCTGGATCAAATTTCCGCACTGTCCATGAACGCAGAGGTTGCGGTGCTGAGCGCCTGCGAGACCGCACTCGGACGGGAGATCCGGGGTGAGGGTCTGATTGGGCTGACCCAGGGTTTCATTCTGGCTGGCGCGAACCAGGTCATCGCCAGTTTGTGGCGGGTCCCCGATCGCGGTACCGCCAGTCTGATGGCCCTGCTGTACCACAACATGATGACCCTGGGCCAGCCGGCGTCGGCCGCGCTGCGCAATGCCCAGCTGGAGCTCTCCGGCGAGCGCAGATGGGCTGATCCTTATTACTGGGCGGGATTCATCCTGCAGACGGCAAGCGCCGCCCCCTGAGCCGGACCTCTATCCTCAAGTGGGACAATCAGGCCATAGCAGGCAGGCCCTAAGTGGGCCTTTGATTCGGCCCATGCCCACTTTGAAGAGGAAACAATCCGATGAAGAAAATGACTGCCGCGCTCGGCTGTGCCTGTCTGTTGGCTGGCCTGATGACCTACCTGCCCCTGGCGACAGCCGCTCCGTCCTGCGGCGGCCCCGACGACCCGTTCGCAGATTTCTACAGCAATGGCGGTTCGGGCAAGACCTGGCGCATCACCATGGTAACCCACGACCATGAAGATCACGGTCTGCACCTGGTCGAAGGGGACGCGTTTACGGTCCGCTACAACGCCAATTGCGAGGTGGTGATGGCGCCGGGTCCACAGCTCGCCACTCGCTGGGGCAACAATTCCCGGCTGCTGGAGAGGGGGTCACGCGTCTCCTCAGATCTGCGTAGCGTCGAAAACGAACTTTGCACGACGGTCGGCATCGGGCATGAGCAGATGGGCGCATCGGAGGTCATAGACCGGCCGCATACGCTGCGCATGAAGATGATTGACAAAGGCAATGGCCGTAAGCTGCAGATCAGATACAGCCACCGGATCGGCGCGAGCGATGATTGTTCCAGCGACGGCAACCTCAGCAGCGTCCATGGTGGGATTGCTCACGCGGAAGACTAGGCATCTCGGGGAAGCGCCAAGTCGGATTTGCTCCAGGCGGACGTTGAAACATCGCCTGAACGGTTTTTTGCCCGCGGTCCTGTTCCTGGCAGCGGTCGCGGGTCACGCGGAGTCCATCGCCCCGGACATTGCAGCGGGGCGCGATGGGATGCTTGTACTGGCGCTAAAAAACAGCAGCTCTACGCAAGCCCATCCGGCCGTGGGGATGCTATTGAGCCGCTCCTGCCCCAGCGGCCGCTGCGGCGTGTTCGCGACGTGTTCGCTGGTGCTGGTCGCAGCGGATGTGGCGCTGACCGCGGCTCACTGCGTCGAGAACCCGGACAAGGAATACCACGCCTTCTTCCCCGGGACCTCGCTGATGACGGTCGCAGCGGGCGGCGTGACCCGGTTTTGCGACGGACGGGATGACTGCGACCCGGTCAGCGGTGACCTTGCTGCCCTGAGGCTGAGCCGGCCCGTGACCGGGATCGCGCCGGTCGCGCGTTCATCCGTGCTGCCGTCCAAGGGTGTGATGGTCGGGCATGGCGACAGCGCGCCGGCGCGGCCGGACAACGGCATCTTGCGAGAAGCGACGGTGCCGATCGAACGCTGTGGTCCGCGGCTGCTCTGCTATCGTTTCGACGAGGCGTCTCCCGCAGCCTGCAATCATGATTCCGGCGGACCGATACTGAGTCCGGACGGCCTGCTGCTGGGGTTGGCGAGTCAGACCGAAGCGGATTGTGTCGCGGGCAAAGGGACCTACATCCGGGTCGCCGGGCCATGGGTCGACTCATGGTGGCAAGACCACGTAGAGCGCGGACGCGGATCACCGGAGACCCCGGTCAGCACACGCCCCGTGCTGGATGTGGACTGCACGCGCCAGCCCTGCTGGAGCACCGTGGGCGCGGTAGGCCTGCGTTTGCCGTTCGAGGTCGGGGACAATGACCGCAGCCTGATCGTCAGCATCAATTACGCGCTGCGTACAGATCAGTCCGGTTGCGAGGCACCGGATCAGGACAGCTGCGTGGTCGATTACGACCTCGAGCTGGAAGCGCCAGAGACCGGACGGCACCTGTGTCACTGCGAAAACAGCTTCAATCAGGTGTCCGTGTGCAGCTGCGAATTGCCGGCGGCAGGCAACTGGACCGCCGTCATCAGATCGGCTCAAAACACAGGGCCGTTCCAGGTCACCGGCCGCACGACGATGCTGGAAGACGGCGCGGCCGAGTAGACCGCGCCATCGTTTTCTCAGTCGATTTCCACCTGGAAACGCAGCTCGCTGACCGGCACGAATGCTGCGTCGGCGCTCTCCCGTCCCTCAAGCTGGATCAGATGCGTGCCCGGCGCCAGCATGCTTCCCGGTACCGAGATTGCGACCAGGTCCTCATAGCTGGGCTGTACACCCGACACCTGGGCAACAGGAGTGGCGCCGTCTCCGTCCAGCTTGCTCACGACCACGCGATAGTCATGCCTTTTGCTGGGGCCTGGATCGACCAGCAACACGGCCGCCGACGCGGGCGAACTGAGCCGTATCCGGCTGTATGTCTCGGCGGCGCTGCGGGTCGAGTGGATCGGGAAGACTTCGGCGACCGCCGGTCCGGCCGTTTCACCTGACCCGTGATAGCCCAGGCCTGCAGCGATGAGCGAGGCGGCGAGGACCGCGCTGGCCGCCATCGCATACCGCGGCGCGGAAGAAACACCGGCTGCCGGCAGCTGGGTTGCTGGCGGCCCGGAGCGGCTTGAAATCGCCACGCTCCGGAGCCCTGCTCGCAGCCGTTCGGTCAACTCGAGTTCCTCCTGACAAGACTCACAGCCGATAAAGTGCTCCTCAAAACGCCGCTGTTCGCGCGCGCCCAGCTGGCCCGCGAGATAGCGGTCCACGAACATGTTTTCCTTCGCTTCCTTGTGATGCATTGGCCTTTCCTACGCTGTCAATATGCCTAGTTACTGCATGTGGAGTGCCGCTTATCGCACCTGAATCGAAAAGAATGTGACACGGTGATCATTCCTTTACCAATACCAGCCCTTGCCGCTCTTCGGCCTTGCGCAGCAGTTCCCGGAAGCGGTTGCGCGCCCGATAGATCACGCGATGGAAATGGCTTGGATCGATGTCCAGCGCGGCGCAGATCGTGTCCCGGTCTTCGTCGTAGACCCAGAACCGGAGCAGCAGCTGCCGATCCCGTTCGACCGTCAGCTCATCGAACATGGACATGACGATCGCCATGGTCTCGTCTCGCGACACCTGACCATAGGGATCCTTGCCGGGATCCGGGAGGCTATCAATATGCGTCTGGTCGCCGTAATCCTCGGTGCGGCGTTTCAGCACCAGGCTGCGTGAGCTGAGCTTGCGGGCGATACCATGGAGATAGCTGTTTAGCTTATGGGGTTCGTCAAGTCCGTCTTTGCGTAGTTTTTTCAGCAGGATAACGAACGCATCCTGGCATAGATCGCCGGCCAGCTCGGGATCACGAGTGAGTCGCCGCAGGAAAAACAACAGACCACGATGGTAGCGGCGATACAACTCACTCTCGGCCTCTGCATCCCCCGCCTTGACGCGTCCGACCAGTTCGATCAGGACAGCGCGCTCGTCGACAGGCGGCGCGTCCGGCAACCGGCCCATCAGCTGCCCGCCCCGGTCCAGACCACAAAGCCTGTGGTTTCAGGCCATCGTCGTAGTTGCCGGGTATCCGGGGACCTCACCTTTGTTGTTCTCCGTTCCCTGGTTCAGCGCCGCCCTGGTCGCAAGCAATATGGCTGTGTCGGTTTCCGTGGCCCACAACAGACCCGAGCTTGCCAACTAGTTTACGCACAAGTTCGCGCTATCGTCATGCCGGGTCTGGCCGGTTAAGAGAATTTTCCGACGGGGTGAGACAGTCGTGTGAGAACTTGCAGTCGGTATGTATAGAAAGTTGAAAACCGGAGAGTATCGGGCCCGGCTCCCTCCCCCTGGGACCCTTCCGTCCGCCCGACGCTCAACGGTATCCGGGACTTCCCGTGCCCGGACCTATGTCGTACCCGACAGGGACGTCGGGTATTTTTTTGAAGCGCAGCGCAGAGAAGCGCATAGCATGTGTCGGAACGAGAGGACGGAACAAAACATGTTGAGTGATGCCTTGGCGGGTGCAGCCCCGCCGAGCAGCTGTCGGCTGGTCGATTTCGAGCAGGCTTTTGTCGCTAGCATCGAGCCGGGTGGACGCCTGCTGATAGTCAGAGGCACCGCACCGTCGACAAAGATGGAAATCTTGCTTTCGCATCGCGCGTATGCCGATACGCCTGACTGGTGGGGGATCGAAGTCGTCAGCGCACTGCCCGGGGGAATCTGCCTGACGGAATCACGCCAATTTGAAGTGGCCATTTCACTGAACGGCATCGAGGGCCGGAAAGGGATCGAGGTCATAGGCGCGTCGACCACCCGCCGGCTCGAGCTGGAGCCAGCCCAAGCTTGCTAGCAAACGTCGGACGCCGTAATCCGGACCGTCTGACCGCCGCTCAAGACATCATCCAGGCGGCCAGCAAATTCCCGTCATGGTGCGACAAGCAGTTGCGACCCATCAATCGGGCGGCAATGATCCCGGCTTCCGCTCAGCCATACTCGCGGAGAGTGGCTCACGGCTGCTCCGAGACCCGCTCAGGGGCGCGAGCATCGAAAACCTGCACGCAGACCCGATCGGCTCGTATGCGGAAAAATCCATGATGATTGAGGGAGATGGCGCTGCAGCTTGATAACCGACCTCAACAGCATGCAGCAACTCGTAGTGACTCAGGCGCTACAATATCTTGGGGTCTGGAGCTCGTCTATCCGCCATATCTGGGTCGTCGGGCGGGGGCAAGCCGCCGCCCCGGGGCGCTCAACGCAGCCACCGGACGTTGAACAACCGCAACATGGGCGAGCCGGCGTTAAGCTGCATACTTGGAAAAACAGTCTGTTACCTATAGGTTATGACGTCAGTCTGAAGATCTGCCACGGGAAATTTTCTTAAGCTCATGACACCCGGCCCGCGAAAAATTGTCGTGTTGAACCCCAAAGGCGGGTCGGGCAAGACGACGCTTGCCACCAATCTTGCTGCCTACTATGCATCCCGCGGTCATCGCACTGCGTTGATGGATTGTGACCCCCAGGCCTCGTCGACCCGCTGGCTCAAGAATCGATCGGACGAACTCTCGCAGGTCCACGGCGTCGAAGCCTACCGAGTCAACATGCAGGCGACGCGCAGCTGGCAACTGCGCACGCCACCGAACACGCAATACCTGGTCGTCGACACCTCTGCTGCGATCCCGGCGCACAACCTGGTGGAGTTCACCCGCGGTGCCGACTCTATCGTGATCCCCGTGGGGCCCTCGGATATCGACATCCATGCCGCGGCCGGCTTTATTGCCAACCTGTTGCTGGTCGCCAAAGAAGATCGCCGCGAAGGACGCCTCGGCGTCATCGCCAACCGCGTGCGTGAAGGTACGCTTGCCTATGCCCGGTTGATGCGTTTCCTGCATCGGCTGAACATCCCGGTCATCGCCATCCTGAGAGACACGCAGAACTACGTGCACGCCGCCGAGGAAGGCATGGGTATCCACGAGTTCAAGCACTACCGGGTACGCAAGGACATCGCTCAGTGGACACCGTTGTTGCGCTGGCTCCAGTCCCGGATCGTCACGCCGTTAGACGAGCAGGCGGTGATGCCCAATGCGGACCAGACGATCAGAGAACGCGCGGACCAGGCGCCGCTCCCGGCTGCCAGCAGCAGCTAAAACGTGTTCTTGCACTGATCGATCCGAGCGTGCGGCAGGGCCCTGCTGGCGCCTGGTCGGGGGTCGACTCGGATTCAACAGGGCGCTGCGATGTCGGCACCGGTCGGGGAGGGAATCGATGTGAGCGACGAGCGTCTTGAACAGATCGAGATCAAGCTCGCCTATCAGGATGATGCGCTGCGCCAGCTGAGCGATGTCGTCTACCGCCAGCAGCAGCAGATAGAACTCCTGCGTAACCACTGCCAGCGCCTCGACGAGCGTATGACGAATGCCGGCTCGGCCGCCGCACCCGCCTCAGCGGAAGACGAGAAACCTCCACACTATTGATGCCAGATCGGTTGTCTCCGCTTAGTCCGGGAAAAAATGATCCGACACCGAGGCAGGTGCCTCCCGATCGCGCTTGGCGCCGGCCGGGAGCGTCACGTCCGCGCTCGCCATGTTCTGTGCCTGCACCATGGCCGGCAGCAACAGTGCCATCAGCAGCAATCGTCTCATCATCACAACCTCCACCCGAATCCGGATCCTGGCATAGCCGGCCCGGACCGCCTGGCGCCAAATCCGGGGAAAAGGGCCTGCCTGATGTCGACATTCAGAATCGGCCCCGGATGCCGAGGCCCTGCACGGTCGGCACCAGTTCCCAGCTGATCCGAGGACCCGGTGCCGGGCCGAAGCGCCGCTGATAGGCGCGCTGATCATGCAGCGGTTGTTTGGGCAGACTCCATAGCGCCGCCTCACCCCCGGCGATGCCGATCAATATCGATAGCGGCGCATCCCCACAGTCGCCAAATGCGCAGATCATGCCGCCGAAGGCGAAGTTCATACCGACATTGATCAGATGTCTGCGCGGAGAGTAGCGTTCGGCCGTACGTCTCGCGCTTCTCGCCAGCAATGCCTCCGCGGCCGACAGGCGGCTGTCGTCGCCGGTCTGTGTCATATCCCGCACTGGATCCGCGCCCTTGCGGCCCGGGTGCGGCCGCAGCTGTAGCAGGGTGAAGGCGGTGACCGCTCGCAACGCCCCGACACCGTTGGCGACCTGATCGTCGCGTTTGTTTTCGCTCAGCGCCAGCGCGCCCTGGCCCAGCG
>JBATKC010000211.1:0-6209 GCA_049669065.1 Gammaproteobacteria bacterium | reverse complement strand
CCACCAGATCCCGCTCTTCCGGCAGTCCTGCCAGACCGACCGGTCGCGTGATGCGGCCGTCGGGGGCGGGCAGGAAATGCAGCTCGTCAGCGTAATCGAGGAATTGGAACGCGGTTTGCAGCGTGTGGTAGCCATCGTTGCGGCGACCGAGGACATGCAGCATCAGGTTGAGCTTCGCCGGGGCGGGCCAGATCGCGCCCCAGTCCGGGCCCGGCCCGGCGGGCGGGTTCATAGCAGGTCTTCGTCCGGCTCCGGCATCTCCAGCCGCCAACGATCCGCGACCACGCGGATCTGCACATCGCCATTGATCATTACGATCTTGCGCGGCAGGTCGAGTCCCTCATGAACCCGGTAGCCGTCATAGCTGACCTCCCAGTCACCCTGCTCCAGTTCCAGCAGGAAACCGTCCTCGTCGACCACTTCGTCGGCCGCCATCGCCGGGTCCGACACGCCAACGATCCAGAAACGCATGCTGTGCACCGGTACGCTCCAGCCAAAGCGCTCGCGCATCTCGACCACCGGATCTTTCAGGTAGAAGTCATCGCCGCCGGTGGTCTTGACCCGCAGCCGGTCGAGGTCGCCGTGGATACGGAAGCCGCCAAAGCCGAACGGACCCCGGAACCGGAAATCCACGTCGTCCTCGAGCTGTTCCCATGACAGCGTGCCGTTATAGCCGTCTCGCCCGGTCTTGAGCGCGATCCGCCCCTCCATGCGCCAGTCGTCCAGACGGCGCAGGAAATCCCGGCGCTCGAGCCAGTCCGGTTCAACAGATTCGCCGATTCGATCCCGCGGTGCCATGCATCCTCCCAGCAAGGACAGTGCAAGGATCGCGATTATAAACCGATTCATTGCTGCAGCCGGTCGATCACTTCCTGCAGGATACGGCTGTCGGGATTTTGTGACAGCGCATCAAACCAGATTTCTTCGGCCCCGGCCTGGTCTCCCATGACCCAGAGCACCTCGCCCAGATGGGCGGCGATCTCCGGATCGCTGTCCAGCGACCAGGCTTTGCGCAGATAGCGTTCCGCTTCCTCTAGATTGCCCATGCGGAATTGCACCCAGCCCATGCTGTCGATGATCGCCGCGCTGTCGGGGGTCTTCTCCAGGGCGGCGCTGATGTATTTGTAGGCCTCGTCATAGTCGGTGGTGCGATCAGCCAGCGTGTAACCCAGTGCGTTGAGCGCGATCGGGTCGTCCGGGTTCTCCTTGAGCAACTGGCGCAGCTCGGCGAGGGCATCGTCGAGCCGACCCATGCGATCGTAGAGAAAGGCGCGTGAGTAGCGCAGGCTCTGCTCATTCGGGTAACGCTCCAGTTCGGCGTTATACATGGCCAGCGCCTCGTCATAGCGCTCCATGCGCATCAGCAACTCGCCCCTGGCGCCCACCACCTGCAGGGTCGAGTCCATGTCCATGCCCGGGGCCAGATCGAGGCTGCGCAGTGCATTGTCCGGATCACCCAGTCGATAGAGGATCAGCGCCAGACGCACCCTCGCCGCGGCCAGATTATCGCCGCTGGTGACCCGGGCATAAAAGCCGGCGGCGCCGTCGAGATCGTTTTCTATCTCAGCGATGCTGCCGAGATAGAACATCGCGTCAGGCACATAACGTCCGGTACCGATCAGCTCGATCAGATAGCGCTCGGCGAGTTCGTAGTTGCCGCTCTGGAACTCCAGCAGCCCAAGCGTGCGCAGCGCGCCGGGCAGCCGCGGATAGTCGGTCA
This sequence comes from Gammaproteobacteria bacterium, assembly GCA_049669065.1. GTDB lineage: Bacteria > Pseudomonadota > Gammaproteobacteria > Steroidobacterales > XN24 > CAMYOC01. The sequence goes on along the minus strand of JBATKC010000211.1, from coordinate 4,489 downwards.
GTAGCAGTTCCAGCTCGAGACGCGCCTCTTCGACCCGGTCGGCGGCCAGCTGCAGGATCGCAAATTCCAGGCGCAGCCGCGGATTTTCGCGGAAATCGGGCCAGTTGCGCAGCGAATCCATGGCCACCTCGGACTGACCCAGGGTCATCATCGCGCGCGCGCGCAGCACCCCGGCCTCGGCCCAGTCCGGGCGCAGTTCCAGCGCGCGCTCGGACTCGTCCAGCGCGGTCTGGGTCTCGCCGCCCCCCAGGGCCAGATATGCCAGCGCGTAGTGGGCGGTGGCATCGTCATCATGATCCCGCACCAGCCGCTGCATCGCCTCGTAGGCGGCTGCCTGATCACCGCTCTCGGTCAGCACCGGCAACAGCGCGGCAAAACCCTGATCGGACTCTTTGCTGACTGCCTGAAACAGCCACTCCAACTCAGGCAGGGCCTTGCCCACGCGGCCGCGCTGCAGATACAGGCCTGCCAGCTCCCGTCTGGGCCGCACCGCGTCCGGGTCAAGCGCGATCCAGCGTTGCGCCGCTCCCAGCGCGTCGTCATAGCCGCCGTAATCGAACACCATGGGGCCGGCGCGGGCCGCGAGTTCGGGATCGTCGCTCTTGCGCAGCGCCAGCGCATACTGGCGCGCGGCCTCGGCGAAATCGTGTTGCTGGCTGGCCAGCTCGGCCAACAGGATGTGCTGCTCGGCGGACTGGCCCGCATCGGCCTCGTCCAGCCGGTGTTGACCGGTTTGAGCGCAGGCAGAAGCGAGGAGACCGGCGGTAAGCAGGGGCAGGAGGTATTTCTTCATACGGGCAGGACGGCTCGGTGGACAGGCACTATAACTGATTGCCGAGGGACGGGAAGCCTTGGCGCCTTGTCTGTACGACTCCATTGCCGGACAATTGTTCACGCTCCCGAAACGGCGCCTGTTCGCATATGCCACTGAAGATCATGGGAATTAATCACCGCACCGCCCCGGTAGACATACGGGAGAAGGTGGCGTTCGGCCGTGAGCAGCTGGACGGGGCGCTGCGCGAGCTGGTGGATCTGCCGGCGATCGACGAGATGGTCATCGTTTCAACCTGCAACCGGACCGAGCTCTACGGCGAATGCGGACCGGGTAGTGGCAACACGGTGCGCGAGTGGCTGATGGACTACCACCGCCTTGGGGGGCAGCTGGAGGGGTGCCTGTACACCCTGGATCGGGACCAGGCGATCAACCATACCTTCAGCGTCGCCTGCGGCCTCGACTCGGCGATCCTCGGTGAGCCGCAGATCCTCGGCCAGATGAAAGACGCCTACCGGGTGGCGCGTGATGTCGGTACCGCCGGTCCGGTGCTGCATCCGCTCTTCCAGCAGGCCTTCTCGGTCGCCAAGACCGTGCGAACTGATACCGAGATCGGCGCCAGCGCGGTATCGGTCGCCTACGCTGCGGTGAGCCTGGCGCGGCAGATTTTTGCATCCTTCGACAAACATTGTGCGCTGCTGGTCGGCGCCGGCGAGACCATCGAGTTGACCGCCCGCCATCTCCAGCGACGCGGAATTGGGCGGATGATCATCGCCAACCGCAGCGTCGGCAAGGCGCGCGCCCTGGCTCAGGAATTCAGGGGTTTCGCTATCGGTCTCGATGAGATCGCGGATCATCTGGCCGACGCGGACATGATCATTACTGCTACCGCCAGCCCCGAGCCCTTGATCAATAAGCCGGATATCGAGATGGCGTTGAAGACGCGCCGCAGACGGCCGATATTCATCGCCGACCTGGCGGTGCCGCGGGACGTGGACCCGGCGGTCTCCGAACTGCAGGACATCTATCTCTACACGGTCGATGACCTGCAGGACGTGATCCGCGAGAATCTGCGCTCGCGCAAGGAAGCCGCCCGCCAGGCCCAGCAGATCATAGAAGCCGAGGTCGAACGCTTCGCGCTGGCGCAGAAGGTCCGTGATGCGGCGCCTACCATCCGCGCCATGCGCGGCAACGCCGAGCGTATCCGCACAGACGTGACCCAGCAGGCGATCAAGCTGCTGGAGAGCGGCCGGGACGCCGCCGCCGTGGTGGACTTCCTCGCCCACTCGCTGACCAACAAGCTGATGCACCAGCCCAGCGCTCAGCTGCGCCGGGCGGGCGAGCGTGGCGACGATGATCTGCTCCTGGCCGCACGTGATCTGTTCGGGCTCGATGAGGACAAATAGCCCGGACCGCTGTCGCCGAGAGCGATAAGCGCTCGGGATTTGGGCTAAAATCCCGGCCCTTCCCCGGTGCCGTCCGCAAGCCTGTTGAGCCAGTGAAAGAATCCCTGCGAGAAAAATTGGGCAGTCTCGTCGATCGTTTCGAGGAGGTCGGCGCGCTGATGTCGGATCCCGAGATTATCGGCGACCAGCCCCGCTTCCGGGCGCTGGCGCGGGAATACGCGCGTCTCGAGGAGCTGGTCAAGGACTACCGATCCTGGAATCGGGTCGGCGAGGATCTGGCCGGGGCCCGCGAGATGGAGAGCGATCCGGACCCGGAGATCCGCGCCATGGGTGCCGAGGAAGCCGAGGGACTGGCCGATCGCCAGGCGACACTGGAAGCCAGTCTCAAGCGGCACCTGATCCCGCGCGATCCCCGCGATGAGGCCAACATCTATCTGGAGATTCGCGCCGGGACCGGCGGTGACGAAGCAGCCCTGTTCGCCGGCGATCTGTTCCGCATGTACAGCCGCTATGCCGAGTCCAAGGGCTGGTCGGTCGAGATCCTGTCCTCCAGTGAAGGCGAGCACGGTGGCTACAAGGAAGTCATCAGCCGCATCGAGGGCCAGGGCACCTTCTCCCGCCTCAAGTTCGAGTCGGGCGCTCATCGGGTACAGCGGGTGCCGGAGACCGAGTCTCAGGGACGCATCCACACCTCCGCCTGCACCGTGGCGGTGCTGCCCGAAGCAGAAGCCGTCGAGGATGTCGACATCAGCACAGCGGATCTGAGGGTCGACACCTATCGCGCCTCCGGCGCGGGCGGCCAACACGTCAACAAGACCGATTCAGCGGTGCGGCTGACCCATCTGCCCACCGGGATCGTGGTCGAATGTCAGGACGAGCGCTCACAGCACAAGAACCGGGCCCGGGCCATGTCGCTGCTCAAAGCGCGCCTGCTGGACGAAGCCCAACAAAAACAGGTCAACGAACAGGCGCAGACCCGGCGTCTGCTGGTGGGCTCCGGCGATCGTTCCGAACGGATCCGTACCTATAACTACCCGCAGGGCCGGGTCACTGACCATCGCATCAATCTCACCCTGTACAAACTGGACGATATCCTCGCCGGCAACCTCGACGCGGTGATCGAGCCCCTGACCAGCGAGTATCAGGCCGACCAGCTGGCGGCGCTGGCGGATTAAACCGACAACAAGGAACACACAGACGTGGAGACCTTCGACAGTGTATTGGGGACGATCGGTCGTACCCCACTGATCCGACTCCGCGCCGCATCGGCGGCGACCGGCTGCGAGATCCTCGGCAAAGCCGAATTCCTCAATCCGGGCGGTTCGGTCAAGGACCGGGCCGCGCTCGGCATGGTGCGCGAGGCGGAACGCCAGGGCCTGATCCAGCCCGGCGGCACGATCGTAGAAGGGACCGCCGGCAATACCGGCATCGGCCTGGCGCTGGTCGGCGACGCGCTGGGATATCGCTGCATCATCGTGATGCCAGAGACACAAAGCGAAGAGAAGATCGAGACGCTGCGCGCTTACGGCGCTGAAGTCCGTCTGATCCCGGCAGTGCCCTATCGCAACCCCGAGCACTTCGTCCATGTATCGCGCCGGCTGGCGGAGAGCATGAACGATGCCAAACCCAGCAGCGCGTTTTACGCCAACCAGTTCGACAACGTCGCCAACAGCCGCTTCCACGAACAGACCACCGGTCAGGAGATCTGGACGCAAACCGATGGCCGCGTCGATGGATTCGTCTGCGCCATGGGTACCGGCGGCACCCTGGCCGGCGTGGGTCGCGCGCTCAAAAAACAAAAGTCTGCGGTCAAGATAGCGCTATCCGATCCCGGTGGTTCAGGTCTGTTCGGGCATTACGATAAGGGAGAGATCAAGGTCGAGGGCAACTCCATCACCGAGGGGATCGGCAACAGCCGCATCACCGAGAACATGGCCAGAGCCCCCATCGATATGGCCTTCCGCATCGAGGATGCAGACGCCATACCCATGGTTTTCAGCTTGTTGCTGGAAGAGGGGCTGTGTCTGGGCGGCTCGAGCGGAATCAACGTTTGCGGCGCCATCCGGCTCGCCGAACATCTCGGCCCCGGCCACACGGTCGTCACCATCCTGTGCGATTCGGGTTTGCGCTACAGCAAGCGGCTGTTCAATCCGGAATTTCTGGCCGGGAAAGGGCTGGACGTGCCGGAATTCCTGCGCCGCGGCGGCTGAATTCAGCCGCCGCCGCGCTCGCGGGCTCGCAGATCCCAATACAGCGAGCAGATCATCCCGGTGCCGACCAGCACCAACGCCGCCCCGAGCAGCGGATTGAC
>JBATKC010000210.1:0-2511 GCA_049669065.1 Gammaproteobacteria bacterium | reverse complement strand
GCCCAAGGGAGCGCCCAGCCCGTTCAACGTCATCAGCGGCACATCGGCCGGTGCGATCAATGCGGCCGCCATCGCCGCCTACGCCGACCGCTTCTCCGCCGGGGTCACCGCTCTGAACTCGGTGTGGCGCAATTTCACCGCCGACCAGGTGTTCCGCACCGATGTCCTGGCGATGCTCAAGGCCAGCCTGCACTGGATGGCATCGATCCTGACCGGAGGCCTGGGACCTTTCAACCCGGACTGCCTGCTCGACAATCGACCTCTGTGGGAGTTGTTACGGGACCGCATCCCGCTACATCGGATCGACTCCAACCTGGCGTCCGGGTTTCTGCGCGCGGTGGCGGTCAATCTGTCCAGCTACCATTCGGCCCGGTCGGTCTGTTTCTTTCAGTCAGGACCCGGCGTGGGCGACTGGGAACGGACCCGGCGGGCTGGTGTGAGAACCCAGCTGGAGGTCGAGCATCTCGTGGCCTCCGCCGCGGTGCCGATGATCTTCCCGGCGGTACAACTGGATGACGAATTCTATGGCGACGGCGCGATGCGCCAGCAGAATCCGCTTAGCCCGGCGATCCGCCTGGGCGCCCAGCGCTTGCTGGTGATCGGGGTCCGCGACGAGAAGTCCCATGGCGGGCCGCTGCCGCGGAATCCGCAACGTCCCAGCCTGGGGCAGATCGCAGGTTACATGCTCGACACGATTTTTATGGACGGGTTGTATACCGACCTGGAGCGGGTGACGCGGATCAACCAGCTGCTGGAGCAGGTACAGACCGGGAGGCTGCCGCCACAGCTACAACACCTCAGGCGGGTCGAGACCCTGGTCATCCTGCCCAGCCAGAATATCCGCGAACTGGCCGCGCGACATGCCCGGGCGCTGCCGCTGCCGGTGCGTCTGCTGCTGCGCGGCGTCGGCGCGTCTTCGCATGGCGAGGGTCAGCTGCTGAGTTACCTTTTGTTCGAAAAGGAATTCACCCGCGCCCTGATCCGCATGGGACACGACGATGCGATGGCCCGGCGGGAACACATCGAGGCGTTGATAAAAGGTGAGCCGATGTCGGTGCTGGACGCGCCGGACGAGGTCGCGCGCGACCTCTCAGGTGAGTAGCAGCGCGCCCAGACCGAGGAAGACCATAAAACCCACCACATCGGTGACGGTGGTCAGGACCACGCTGCCGGCCAGCGCGGGATCGATCTTCATCCGCCGCAATATCAGCGGGATCAGCACACCCGACAGCGCGGCGACCACCAGATTGATGGTCAGGGCCAGCGCGATAATGCCGCCGAGCAGCCATGACTCGAACCACAGGATGGTGGCCGCTGCAACGACCAGGGCCCAGCCGAGTCCGTTTAACACGCCGACTGCCAGCTCCCGAATCATCAGCCAGCGGGCATTGGAACTGTCCACCTGACCCAATGCCACGCCGCGGATGATCAGTGTGAGTGTCTGACTGCCCGCGATGCCGCCCATGCTGGCCACGATGGGCATCAACACGGCGAGCGCGACGACCTGGTCGATCGTGGACTGAAACAGGCCCACGACCGATGCGGCGACAAACGCGGTGGCCAGGTTCACGCCGAGCCAGACGGCTCGCCGTCGCGAGCTCGTGATCACCGGCGCAAACATGTCCTCGTCCTCGGCCAGCCCGGCCATGCTGAGGATCGAATGCTCGGCTTCCTCACGGATCACGTCCACGACATCATCGATGGTGATGCGCCCGAGCAGACGTCCGTCGGAGTCGACCACCGGCGCGGTCACCAGATCCCGGGTCTCGAACAGGCTGGCCACCTCGCTGGCGCTGATGGTGGCGGGTATCCCCTCGACGCCGGCATCCATCAACTCCGCCACCGTCATGGCGGGATCCGCGGTCAGCAGGCTGGTCAGGTACAGATATCCCACATAGCGGCCGTAACGATTCACCACATAGAGCGCGTCGCTGCCGGCCGGAAGTTGTCCGCGGATACGCAGATAACGCAGCACCACCTCCAGCGTGACGTCGGGCCGCACCGTGACCACATCGGGGTCCATCAGGCCCCCGGCGGTGTCTTCTTCGTAAGCCATGACCGCGCGCAGACGTTCCCGGTCCTGATGGTCCATTGACAGGATCACCTGACGGGTGACGGCTTCGGGCAGATCGGGCACCAGGTCGGCAAGGTCGTCCAGGTCCATGCCGTCGGTGGCCGCGATCAATTCTTCGGCGTCCATGCCACCGACCAGCTTGGCCCGGACCTCCTCGTTCAATGCCACCAGCACGTCGCCATCGATCTCGGTATCGACCAGATCCCAGACGACATCCCGTTCAGCCGGTGGCAGAGACTCCAGCAGGTCGGCGATCTCGGCCGCGTGCAGCGCATTGACCATGCGCTGCACGCGTTGCAGCGTGCCGCTCTGGAGCGCATCCCGCAGCAGTTTCAGCCGCGGCGCTCGCTGATCTGGCGCCTCGATACTCATGGTGACGATCTCCGCAAGGGCGGGGCCCGAATGAACGCGGAAGTGTACGGCGCGCGGGGCGGACC
>JBATKC010000209.1:0-4947 GCA_049669065.1 Gammaproteobacteria bacterium | reverse complement strand
GGTCCGCACGGATCCGCGGTGCCCCGTTGCAGGCGCGGTCCATGACGATCCTGACCGCGTTTTTCTTTTTCACCGCATTTGTCTATGCGCTCATCGGATTTGGCGGCGGCTCGACGTATAACGCGCTGCTGGTACTGGCCGACGTCGATTTCCGGATACTCCCGACTATCTCTCTGCTGTGCAACCTGATCGTGGTGAGCGGTGGCGTCTGGCACCACTCCAGGGCAGGTAATCTGTCCGCCAGAATGGTCATCCCGTTTATCGCCGCCTCCATCCCTATGGCCTGGATCGGAGGCATGGTGACGCTTTCCGAGCAGACCTTTGTCATGCTGCTGGGCTCGACCCTGCTGTTGACTGGCGCGCGGTTGCTGTTTGGTCTGTCGCAGCCGATCTCCGAACAACCGATGCCGAGCCACTGGGTACGCTGGGCCATCGGCCTGCCGATCGGTGCCAGCCTTGGGCTGCTGTCGGGGATGGTCGGGATCGGCGGCGGTGTATTCCTCGCACCCATCCTTTATGCGCTGCACTGGGGCAGCGTGCGCAATGTGGCGGCCGCCGCAAGCCTGTTCATCCTGGTCAACGCCGGTGCAGGCATACTCGGACAGACGGTCAAGCTCGCCGCAGCGCAGCAACTGGACATGCTCACGGGCTACCTCTGGCTTTTTCCGGCGGTGCTGGTCGGCGGCCAGATCGGTAGTCACCTGAGCGCCCTTCATATGCCCGAGATCCTGATACGCCGGCTGACGGCCGTGCTGATAATATATGTCTCCGCCCGGCTGCTGCTCCGGGGACTCGTCATTTGAACCGGTGCCATGGCGCCATCGTCAAACCAAAGTAAACCGTGAATGACACGCCGACCATGCTCGACGTCGCCCGGGCCGAGACCCTGATCCGCGAGCATCTGATCCCGCTCGATTCTCTGCGCCTGCGCCTGGATCTGGCCGCGGGCGCGGTCCTTGCGGAAGACATTTTCGCCGATCGCGACCAGCCGCCGATGGACCGGGTCACCATGGACGGGATCGCCATCCGTCACCAGAGCTGGCGCGAAGGCCAGCGGACTTTCAGCATCCTTGGCATCCAGGCTGCGGGTATGCCCGCAGTGGATCTGGATGACGACCAGGGCTGTTTCGAAGTCATGACCGGCGCCTGTCTGCCGACAGGCTGTGACTGTGTGATCCCGGTCGAGCGCGTCCAGCGAGACGGCGGCCGCGCTCGCCTGGCAGCCGAATACCAGCCCGAACGCGGTCAATTTATCCACCAGCGGGGTTCCGATTACACCGCCGGCACGCCTCTGCTGGCTGCGGGGACGCTGCTGCGCAGTCCGGAGATTGCGGTACTCGCCGCAACGGGCCGCGACGCCGTGACGGTCACCCAGCGTCCGCGCATCTCCATCATCAGCACCGGTGACGAATTGGTGGCGCCGGGCCAGCCGATCGCCAGCCACCAGATCCGCAGCTCCAACGACGTTGCGATGGCCGCGCCGCTGACCCGTATCGGCGTGGGCCCGGTGCGGACTCTGCGCATTGCCGACGACCGGGCGCATCTCGCGCATGACATTGGCCGCGAGCTCGAACAGTCAGACATCCTGGTGCTGAGCGGCGGTGTCTCCATGGGCAAGTTCGATTTCCTGCCCGAGGTGTTTGCCACGCTGCATGTCAGCCAGGTATTCCACCGGGTCCGGCAGCGGCCGGGCAAACCGATGTGGTTTGGCACGGGTCGCCGCGGCCAGATGGTCTTCGCGCTGCCGGGCAACCCGGTCTCGGCGTTGACCTGCCTGCATCGCTACGTAATCCCCGCCATCAGCGAGGCCATGGCGGCCACAGATCTCCCGCGGCCTCTGGCTATTCTCGGTGCTGCCTACGAGTTTTTACCCCATCTGAGCTGTTTTCTGCCGGTAAAGATCAGGTACGATAGGGGCGGTCAAGCTGTGGGTGAGCCCTGCCCGACCAACACGTCCGGGGACTTCGCCAGCCTGACCCGGACCGACGGATTTATCGAGCTGCCGGCAGAGATGCAGCATTTTCCGGCAGGTTGGGCAGCACCGTTCTATCCGTGGCTTTGAAGGATTCGCATTGGCCTTGTCTAATTCCCCCATGCTTGAGCGCACCCGACCAGAGATCGAAAACAGAGTTGTCGTAGACCGGCTGGGACGGACCCTGCACGACCTCCGCATCTCGGTAATCGATCGCTGCAACTTCCGTTGCCCGTACTGCATGCCGGAGGAAGACTATCCGGAACATCACCAGTTCTTCCGCGCGGAAGAGCGCCTCAGTTTCGAAGAGATCATCCGCATTACCGGCCTGTTCGCCGGACTCGGCGTCAGGAAGGTCCGCATCACCGGCGGCGAACCTCTGCTGCGCAAGAATCTGCCGACCCTGATCCATGAACTCTCCGCCATCACTTCCCTCGACGATATCGCGCTGACGACCAACGGTATCCTGCTGGCTGCGCAGGCCGAAGCACTAAAAGCCGCAGGTCTCGATCGGGTCACCGTAAGCCTGGACAGTCTCGACGATGCGGTATTTTCGAGCATGAGCGGCGGCCGCGGTAACAAGACGCGGGTGCTAGAAGGCATCAGCGCTTCGATCGCGTCCGGGTTGACGCCGGTGAAGATCAACGTGGTCGTGCAGAAGGGTCAGAACGACCATACAGTGCTCGATCTGCTGGATCACTTCCGCGGGTCCGGCGTCATCGTGCGCCTGATCGAATACATGGATGTCGGTAACCGCAATCACTGGCGCGCGGACCAGGTGGTGCCATCCCGTGACCTGCTGGCGGCCATCCATGCGCGCTGGCCGATGAGCGCCGTCAACGGAAATTATCCCGGCGAAGTGGCGCGCCGGTACCTCTATCAGGATGGTCAGGGCGAGATCGGCTTTATCTCTTCGGTGACCGAGCCTTTCTGCCGCGACTGTACTCGCGCCCGGCTTTCGACCAATGGCGAACTCTATACCTGCCTGTTTGCCAGTCGCGGCACCGATCTGCTCGGACCGATGCGCGCCGGCGCCAGCGATGATGAGCTGCTGCGCCTGATCAGCGGCGTTTGGAGCGGCCGGATCGATCGCTACAGCGAGGAGCGGGATCCCGGCGCCGCCGAGACCCATGTACTACACAAGGTCGAGATGTATCAGGTGGGCGGATGACGGTCTCTCACGTGGGTCCGGACAACCGGCCGCGGATGGTGGATGTCAGTGCCAAAGCGGTCACCGAACGTATTGCCCACGCACGCTCCAGCGTGCGCTTCCCCGCGGACCTGATGCCGGGCGAGCCGGGCGGCGAGATCCAGACCAAGAAAGGCCCGGTATTTCACACCGCCATCGTCGCCGGGGTGATGGCGGCGAAAAAGACACACGAATTGATCCCGTTCTGTCATCCGCTGGCGATCGAGGATTGCAGGATCGACATCGAGCTGGGCGGCGACGGTGTCGCCGTGATCGATTGCCGGGTCAAGGTCCGGCACAAGACCGGCGTCGAGATGGAGGCGCTGACCGGCGCCAGCGTCGCAGCGCTGACCATCTATGATATGTGTAAATCTCTGTCCCACGATCTGGTTATCGGTGAAACCCGGCTGATCGAAAAACGTGGCGGCAAGAGTGACTATCTTTCCCCCTGAGGCGCAGCGCGGCGCTGCATGGAACGATGACGACAAAGACTCTGACGATCCGCTATTTTGCGCTGTTCCGTGAGCGGGCCGGCTGCGAGCAGGAGGAGCTGGCGATCGAGGCGGACACCGCGGGCGAATTGTTCGCTGAGGTAGCGCGGCGCCATGGACTACCTCATCTTGCGGACGCCAAGGTGGCGGTCAACGACGAAATGAGCAGCTTCGAATCGGTGCTTAACGACGGCGATACCGTGTTGTTCTTTCCACCGGTTTCGGGGGGCTGATGTTTACTGTTTCGCAGCAAGCACTTGATCTCGAGACCCTCAAGGCCGAGCTGCCTGACCCGGGCGCCGGCGCCTGCGTGATCTTCGAAGGCTGGATCCGCGACACCAATTACGACAAGTCCGTGACTGCGCTTGATTATGAAGTATATGAAGAGATGGCGGTCAAGGAAGGTAACCGGGTGATGGCCGAGGCGGCAGAGAAATTCGACATCCTCGCCGCGCGTTGTGCCCATGTATCCGGCCACCTCGAGATCGGTGACTGCGCGGTGTGGGTGGGGGTGAGTTCGGCTCATCGGGATGCCGCTTTCCTCGCCTGTCGTTACATCATCGACGAGATAAAGAAGCGGCTGCCGATCTGGAAAAAAGAGTTCTTCGCCAGCGGCGATACCGGATGGGTCAACTGTGAACACGGTAGCCAGAGCGCTTCGCCGGCAGCGCGCGGGGCGTCATCGTCGAGCGATTGAATGCGGAGATCGAGACGACGGCAGCCATAACGAAAAACCCCGCCAGAGAGCGGGGTTTTCGTTTAGTGCTGGCGCGAAATCGGTGTGCGCCGGCGTCTCCGGGCCCGGCGCTGCAAACGCGCCTGACGGCCGCGATCACCTTCGTCGTTCCAGGAGTCACGCTTGTCCATAATTCACCTCAAGATCATTCCATATAGTCTCATCAACTGCCGCTATGCTAGCCGCTCATCCGCGTCTGTGAAGTGATGCAGATCACGATTTTCTAATACACTTATAGGTCACTGTTTTTATTAAATAAAAATGGCCCAAAAAAGAGCGGGAATGCGCGCGGTCAAGGCGTATGGAAAGCGGCGCTGAATCTCCGCATTTGCGGTCGTCCGGCCCCCTCCATCTCTGATTTGATTGCAGCGGGATCGGACAAACCCGTGGGCTCGCGCAGCCTCCGCAGCGCAACATCGGATCAAGGCGCCAGCTTAGACGAATGGCCAATTGGAAGCGGCCGCGGGCTGGCCGATGATGGCAGATCATTTTCTTTGGCTGGAATACAAAACCGGAGCGGAGGCTGACATGACGGGACGAGTCGCATTGGTCACGGGTG
>JBATKC010000208.1:0-2922 GCA_049669065.1 Gammaproteobacteria bacterium | reverse complement strand
GCAGAAAGGCTTCACTGGCCGCAACAGACAGCAGATCCTCGATCAGATCGCCGCCTGCCCGGCCCAGGTCCGGGCTTAGACTCAGGGTCCGGTTTTTGTTCAACTCCCGGCGCAGGTATTTTTCCTCGGCCGCAGACCCCAGCCGTAGCAGACGCAAGACTCCGTTCCGATGCTCGACCAGTCCGGCATCCTCGGCGGCGAAATAAGCCAGCGATGCGCCATCGTCGTCATCGTTCAGGCCGGGGAACAGGTGTCGCGGATGCCCGTCCTGATCGATCCTGACAGTGCGCGGCAGGGTGCCGAATGTCCAGTCCCTGCTGACCGTATTCGCAGCCTTGCCCGTCGCGGCCCGGACCACCGGCCCGGCGCTCGCGAACTGCGCCTGCAGGGCCTCCAGATCACGGCCCTCGCCGCAGATCGTGTCATCGGCTTCGCGGACACGGATATTGAAGCGCAGATAATCCGGCAGCGATGTCGTCTGCAGCGCTTCTGTCGGCACCGGCACGCCGGCCTCCCGCTGCAGCGCTGATGCCAGACACGGCGCCAGACGTTCGCCATGGATCTTGTTCAACGCGGGCAGACAGCGAGCCACCGTTTCCGGTACCGGCACCAGTCTTCGTCGCAAGGCCTTCGGCAGGCTGCGTACCATAGCGATGATTTTCTCCCCGAGCAGACCGGGGATCAGCCATTCCAGATCGGCTTCCGACAACATGCCCAACAGGGCCCGCGGCACGATGACCGTTACGCCGTCGTTTTCCGCGCCCGGCTCGTGGCAATAGCTCAGCGGCAGACTGTTCCCCTCGACAGTGATCGAGTCAGGGAAATCTTCCGCTTCCAGCCCTGGCAGATCGCAAGCCGCGAGGTCATCGAGCTGCATAAACAGCACGCGAGGATCGCGCCGCTCCGCTTTTTTGCGCCAGATCTGGAACTCGCGCAGCGCGCAGATACCCTGCGGGATACGGGTCTCGAAAAAACCGGCGACCCGCTGCGAATCCGCAAGCAGATCGCGACGGCGCAGACGCGCCTCGAGGTCCTCCAGGCGCCGGCGCAGGGTCCGGTTGTGAGTCACGAACGGTGCCCGGATGTCGTGAGCCTCGGCCGCCAGCCCATCCTGCAGAAAGATGCGCCGCGCGGCTGCCGGATCGACGCGTGAGTAGTCGGTACGGCGTCCGCTGGCCAGCACCAGGCCATAGAGCGTCACCGTCTCTTTTGCCACCACCTGCCCGCGTTTCTCGCTCCATCGCGGATCGTCGTAGCGCCGCCGCACCAGATGGGCCGCGGCCGCCTCGATCCAGTCCGGCTCGACCCGGGCGACCGAACGCGCGAACACTCTCGAGGTCTGCACCAGCGTCGCCGCCATCACCCACGGTGCGTGGCCCTGTTTCAGAGCCGAGCCCGGAGAGATCAAAAAGCGGCTGTCACGCGGGCCACGGTAAGCACCCTCCTCATCGCGCTGCCCGATGTGACCGAGGAAACCGGTGAGCAGCGCCTTGTGGACGCGCGCGTCGTCGACCTCGGCGCCGCCCGGGTGCAACCCGATCTGAGCGAGCTGTCCCAGCAACTGCTGATGCACGTCATACCATTCGCGCATGCGCAGGAATGACAAAAAATTCTCCTTGCACCAGCGCCGCTGCTTGTTGACCGACAGATGATGCCGCTGCTGCAGATAGTCCTGCCATAACTTGAGCATGCCGAGGAAATCCGACTCTGGCACCAGCCACTGTGCGTGGCGCTGATCGGCGATGGCGGCCTTGTCCAGCGGGCGCTCTCGTGGATCCTGGATACTCAGCATTGCCACCATGGGCAGCACCGACTTCAGACAGCCGAGTTCCGCGGCCTCGAGCAGGATCCGCCCCAGCCTCGGGTCTACCGGCAAACGCGCGATCCGGCGGCCTGCTTCGCTGACCTGCTGCGCTTCGTCGACGGCACCCAGTTCACGCAGTAGCCGGTAGCCGTCGCGTACAAAGCGCGGATCCGGCCGGTCGACAAACGGAAAGTCCTCGATGTGGCCTAGCCTCAGCGTCTCCATCTGCAGGATGACGCTGGCCAGGTTGGTGCGCATGATCTCAGGATCGGTAAACGCCGGCCGCGCCTCGTAGTCGGTCTGTTCAAACAAACGGATACAGATACCGTCCCGTTCCCGCCCGCAGCGGCCCTTGCGCTGATCGGCGCTGGCCTGCGAGATCGCCTCGATCTGCAACCGCTGGATCTTGCTGCGATAGCTGTAGCGGCTGATTCGGGCACGGCCCGGGTCGACCACAAAGCGGATACCGGGCACCGTCAGCGAGGTTTCGGCGATGTTGGTGGCCAGCACAATTCGTCGCCGACCGGCAGACCGGAACACCCGGTCCTGTTCAGCCGCAGACAATCGCGCGAACAGCGGCAGGATCTCCACGCCCTCCGGGTGGTGACGCCGCAGCGCGTCGGCGGTCTCACGGATCTCGCGCTCACCGGACAAGAACACCAGCACGTCCCCGCGACCCGGCTGGGCGCAAAGTTCATCGACGGCCTCGACGATGGCTGCTGGCTGGCTACGCTGCGACGGATCTTCTGCGCCGTCCCATGGCCGATAGCGCGTCTCGACCGGATAGGTGCGGCCGGACACCTCGATCACGGGCGCATCGTCAAAGTGCTCGGAAAAGCGCGCCGGGTCGATGGTGGCCGAGGTGACGATCAGCTTGAGTTCCGGCCGGCGCGGCAGCAACTGCTTCAGATAACCGAGCAGAAAATCGATGTTGAGGCTGCGCTCATGCGCCTCATCGATGATCAGGGTGTCATATTGACGCAGCCAGCGATCACGCTGGATCTCGGCCAGCAAGATACCGTCGGTCATCAGCTTTATCCGACAATCCGGACCGGTCTTATCGTTAAAGCGGATCTTGAAACCGACATGCTCGCCGAGCACTTGCCCAAGTTCCGTCG
>JBATKC010000207.1:0-12004 GCA_049669065.1 Gammaproteobacteria bacterium | reverse complement strand
GTCCGGGTCAGCGCGCCGCCTGTCGAGGGGCGGGCCAATGCGGCGTTGGTACGTTTCCTGGCAAAGCAGTTTCGCGTCGCACGGTCCAGGGTCCGGGTCGTTGCCGGGGAGTTTGATCGCGACAAGGTGGTGGAGATCGATCGACCGACGGCGGTACCCGGAGAAATCCTCTCGTGCATGGATTCAACGGCGCAGGAATAGGCTATAGTTACGGTGTTGTCCGCCACATCCAGACTGGTGAGTGGAGTTTGAGATAGATGATGCAGGTGTTTTCCAGGCCGCGAATCATGGCGATCATCATGTGCGTGTTGCTCGCCGGCTGCGGCCCCTCTGGCGGAGACAGCGAGCAGGCTCCCGCGGCGCGCGAGATCACGCGGGAGAACTTTGTCGAGGCAGGAGATTACGTGGTCCACTTCAACGCGCTGGCGACCGAGATGCTGCCGGCCGAAGTGGCGCGGGCCTATGGCATCGTCCGCAGTGACAGCAGGGCCTTGCTCAACGTCAGCGTGATCCGCAAGCAGCAGGGGACGATAGGCAAACCGGTCGCTGCCAGCGTGACAGTAAATGCCTCGAATCTCACCGGGCAACTGAAGACTCTGAGCCTGAGGCAGATCGAGGAAGGCGACGCGATCTACTATATCGGTGAAATGCCCGTCGCTAACAGGGAAACCCTGATTTTCGATATCAGAGTGACGCCGGAGGGAGAGCAGGAACCGGTCAGCGTCCGCTTCCGGCAGCAGTTCTACACAGACTGACGTTTCGAGGTAAACTTCTTTGAATCAGAACCGTGGCTCGATCGGTTTGACGCCAGATTTGGTGATCTGATTTTTGCAGTAATTTCGAGCATCTTTAAACCATCAACATTGAACCAAGGACCCAGGGGGAACACTATGGCTGCATCGAAAAAGCGGGCGAGCAAGAAGAAAGCTGCTGCTGCTCCGAAAGCACCCACCAAGAGCCAGATCATCAGTCAGATCTCGGACGACACCGGGCTGACCCGCAAGGATGTCGGTGCGGTATTCGAGTCTCTTAACGGGGTGATCAAGAAGAGCCTCGGCCGCCGCGGCGCGGGTGAATTCACCATGCCGGGCTTGATGAAGATCCGGGTAGTGAAGAAACCAGCCACCAAGGCGCGCAAGGGCATCAATCCGTTCACCAAGGAAGAGATGGTGTTCAAGGCCAAACCCGCCCGCAAGGCGGTCAAGGTGCTGGCGCTCAAGGGCCTCAAAGACATGGTCTGAGCCGTCAACGGCCAAGCTCGACCCTACGCCCGGCCCGGCAACGGCCCGGGCGTTTTTATTGCTCGCCGGCTTCTTGCGAGGCCGAGATCATCCGGTCCCGGATACGCACGTAGTCCGCCCGCCGCAGATAGATCAGATCTGCGATCTTGTCCAGCAGATGCCGCTCATGCTTGTCAAAGTGACGATCGGCCAGCGCCACCTCAAGCAGCATCTCGATCAGCCGGTGCTTTTGCGGCTCGCTCAGGTTCTCGTGGATCGAGCGGGTGTATTGCTGTAGCGAGACCATTTCGTCGGCCCGGGCCCCGGCATCGCCCATCAGCAGCTCTGCTTCCCGGGTCTCCAGCTGGAAATGGCGCTGCAAGATACCGCTCAATGCCTCGGCTTCCTCTGGCCCATCGACAAAATCGGCGCGACTCATTTCCACCAGCAGCACGGCCATAGCCAGACGCAGATCATGCTCATCCGCACTATCTGTCTGATCGCCGCTGTCAGCGTCAAAAGTCGTCTCGAGGAAACGCATCACCGCTTTCAGCACATCATTACCTCATCAGCAGCGGCCGGCTGCAGGAATTCGGCTGCGATCCCGCGCAGCAAGGTAAGCCGACCATGAAAAAAGTGGTCGGTACCAGGCACCAGTCGAAGGCATGGCGATGGATCCAGCCGCTTCACCCATGCTTCGACAGCCGCCGCATCAACCAGTTCGTCGCGCTCGCCCTGGATGATCAGCCAGGGACAGACCGGCAGAGACAGGCGGGACATGTCGAAGCGCAACAGCGGCGGTGCCACCGTTAGCAATCGGGCCGGTTGTGCCTCGGCGGCGATCGACAACGACACATAAGCGCCGAAAGAGAACCCTCCCAGCCAGAGCTCAGCGTCGGGCCAGCGCGCCCGACTCCAGGCGACAACCGCGAGCGCATCCCCTGCCTCGCCTTTGCCGTCGGCGTATTCGCCCTGGCTTTCACCGACACCGCGGAAATTGAATCTGACCGCGGGCTGGCCCAGCTGGACCGCGGCCCGCGCCAGCGTATGCACGACCTTGTTGTTCATGGTGCCGTGATAGAGCGGATGCGGATGACAGAACACGGCGACCGCCTGCGGGGCGGCGTCAACAGGCTGCTCCACGACACCCTGGAGCGGGCCCGCAGGGCCGGTGATGACCACTGGCTCCGATCTTGCCGCGCGCATCACGGGCTGACCTCTGCTGCGTCGTCCTCAAGCGGCGCAGGCGGGACCGGCGCCGTCATCTCCGGCTGGCGTGGTGGTCCGAAACTCACCAGAGTGTCCCCGGCCTCCGGCTCCACCTCTTGTTGTGGCGACACAAACAGCGAGCGCCCGTCCGCTTTGAGCAACAATACCTGGAGCGCCCGACTATCGGCATCACCGAGATATTCGCTATAGGTATAGCTGTCCGTCAGACGGGTCCGGGAGAACTGCCAGCCATCGACCAGATGACGCCACAGGTCTTCGTATTCCGCCGACTCAGCAAACGCCACTTTGCCGCGCAGACCGATGGCGACGCCGCGGGGATCGTCTTCTTCGGCAGCACCCATCGGCAGCTGGAAAACCCGATCGCGGCCGATCTCCGGGGCCATCGCGGTACACACCAGCGCGTTGTAGGCATCATTGTCGGTGGCTGCCAGGACCATGCGGACATGGCCCAACTCCACCGACTCATCAGCGAAATCCGAGAGGATCTCGCCGTAGAACACAGGCAGACCCGCCAGACGGGCTGCCCGTAACTTGTGCCACGACCGATCCACGATCAGCACTTTCACCTCGAGACCCTGCAAGGTCCGTCCCAGCTCCACGCTCCAGGGCGATGCACCGACGATCAGCACACTGTCCCGCGCCGGCGAAGACAGACCCAGGCGCCGGGCCAGCCAGCCCATGCTGAGACCATGCGCCAGCACGGTGGCGAAGATCACGCCGAAAACCAGCGGCAACAGCGCTTCGGCGCCGGCGAAACCGCGCTGGGCCATGGCCGGCCCCATCACACCGGCGGTGGCAGCAGCAACGATGCCGCGTGGCGCGATCCAGGACAAAAACACCCGGTCCCGGATATCCATGCCGGCGCCGATGGTGGCGATCATCACCGCAACCGGGCGCACCAGGAACATGATCGCGGCGATCAACAACAGTCCACGGGCATCGACGCTCTCGATGACGATCAGATCAAGCGTCGCGGTCAGCAACACAAACACCACCGAGACCAGCATCACGGTGATGTACTCCTTGAACCGCTTCATGTCCTGCAGACCGGGCAGGTTCATGTTGCCGACGACGATACCCATCACCGTGACCGCGAGCAGTCCGGCCTCAGCCTGGATCTGGTTGGAGAACAGATAGATCAGCAGCACCAGGGTCAGCAGCACCGGCGACTTCAGATATTCCGGCACCATGCCACGCTGAAATGCCTTGCCGATCAGCCAGCCGGATAGCGCCCCGAGCAGCAGAGCCGAGGCGACGGCCGACAGCAGACCCTGCACTATGCCGCCCTCGCCCTCGCCGGCAAAGACGAAGAACTGAAAGCTGAGCACCGCCATCAGCGCGCCGATGGGATCGTTGACGATGCCTTCCCACTTCAGATATGACGCCGTGCGCCGATTGAGGCCGGCCTGCCGCAGCAGCGGCATGATCACAGTCGGGCCGGTCACGACCATGATGGCGCCAAACACCGTCGCGACATACCAGCTCAGACCACCGATATAGTGCGCCGCCAGGGTGCCGAGCAGCCAGGCGAGCGGCCCCCCCACATAGACCAGGCGCCCGACGCCCACCGCGGCCACGCGCAAATCCGTGCGCTGCAGGCTGAGTCCACCCTCAAACAGAATGATGGCGACACACAGGCTCACGATCGGCTGGATCAGTGCCGAGATCTCGGGCCCCGAGGGGACGAAACCCAGCACCGGTCCGATCAGCAAACCGGAGGCGGCCAGCAACACGATCGCGGGTAGCCGGGTGCGCCAGGCCAGCCATTGGGCAGCTATACCCACGGCCAAAATGACGACCGGCATCAATCCATGCGTATCCAATCCAGCCCTCCCAGGTCCGGGGCGTACGGTAGCCTCAGCTCCGGAATGGCGCAACCAGAGTGTGAAGCCCCGGCCTTATTCCCTTAAAATCAGGCGATAGCGCTATCGACCTGGCCATCTCGGCCTCGGAGGCGCGTCAGGGATCAAAGCGATGAATCCGATCATCGAACGTGAGAACCGTTACTGCGCGCACAATTACCATCCGCTGCCCGTGGTGCTGGTCAGGGGCGAGGGCCCGTTTGTCTGGGATGACAGCGGCAAACGCTATGTAGACATGATGAGCGCCTATTCCGCCGTCAGCCATGGCCATGCCCACCCGCGGCTGATCAAGGCGCTTGTCGAACAGGCGTCGACGCTGAATATTGTCTCCAGGGCGTTCCACACGGATCGGCTGGCCGCGTTTTTGGAACGCGCCTGCGAGTTGACCGGGCAGGATATGGCGCTGCCGATGAATACCGGCGCCGAAGCGGTCGAGACCGCGATGAAGGCGGCCAGAAAATGGGCCTATGAAGTAAAAGGGGTCGCGCCGGACCAGGCCGAGCTGATCGCCTGCGACGGCAACTTCCACGGCCGCACGATCGCCATCGTCGCGATGTCTTCGGAACCGCAGTACCGTAATGGTTTCGGCCCCTTCCCCCCTGGCATGAGGCTGATCCCCTATGGTGACGCCGACGCGCTGGAGGCGGCGATCACACCGAATACCGCGGCGCTGATCGTAGAGCCCATCCAGGGCGAGGGTGGCATCGTGATCCCGCCGCCCGGCTATCTGCGGCGCTGTGCGGATATCTGCCGCGAACACCAGGTGCTGTTGATCGCAGACGAGGTTCAGACCGGCCTCGGCCGTACCGGCCGACTGCTGGCCTGTGATCATGAGGGCATCAAACCCGATGGCCTGATCCTCGGCAAGGCGCTCGGCGGCGGCGTGTTACCGGTATCGATGTTTCTGGCGCGCCGCGACGTGATGGGGGTGTTCCATCCTGGCGATCATGGCAGCACCTTTGGCGGCAACCCGCTTGCCGCCGCGGTCGGACTCGAGGCGCTGAATCTGCTGACAGACGAGGGGCTCATCGAACAGAGCGCGTCGAAAGGCGCGTGGCTGCTCGAGCAACTGGGTCAGATTCGCAGCCCGCTGATCCGCGAGGTCCGCGGCCGCGGACTGTTTATCGGTATCGAAATCGATCCGGCGCTGGCCTCTGCCCGGGAAGTCTGCCTGCGGCTGATGTCCCGGGGCCTGCTGAGCAAGGAGACCCACGAGGTCGTGGTGCGCCTGGCCCCGCCGCTGACGATCGACCGGGAGCTGCTGGCCTGGGCGGTGCGGCAGATCCGGGAAGTGTTGGAAGAACTGGACAATCTGCGCCAGGCCTCCTAGGCCGGGTCGCAGCACCGAGGAGAACAATGATGGAGCTGCACGTAGAAGGACTGCAGGCTGGCGGTCCGATCGATGAACGATTCGCGTTCGGGATAAAGGATCCGGTCAATCATGTCAGCCTGGGCGCGAACCGGAACCCGGGTCTAAGCTGGGGGCAGCCGCCGCGCGGCACCCGTTCGCTGGTCCTGATCTGTGTCGACACCGATGTACCCACCCGCCCCGATGACGTCAACCAGGAGGGCCGTGAGGTACCCGAGGATCTGCCCAGGGCAAACTTCTATCACTGGCTCATGGTGGACATACCGCCCCAGGCTGGCGCCATCGCCGAAGGCGCCTGCAGCGACGCGGTGACGCCCCGGGGCAAGTCTGATCCGCCGGGCCCGAGCGGCTCTCGCCAGGGCAAGAATGACTATACCGGCTGGTTCGCCGGCGATGCTGACATGTCCGGCATCTATCTGGGGTATGACGGTCCGTGCCCACCGTGGAACGACTCGATCCCGCACCACTACCACTTCATCCTCTACGCGACCGATCTGGAGCGCTGCCCGGTGGAAGGGGCATTTACCGGGGCCGAAGTGGAGGCGGCGATCGCGGGTCACGTCCTGGCGGAAGCCCGGATCACCGGTGTCTATACACTGAATCCGGCGGTCCAGGTCTGATCCGCGCTCAGGAGCCGTCAGCGGGCGCCTCGATACTGAAGTCGATGATCTCGGTGCTGGTTTCTCCGGGCGCCAGATCCTGGAACCGGCGGCTGCGCAGGATGGCCAGCGCCTTGTCTTCGTAATAGCCGGCCGGCGCGGCTCGCACCACTTCGGCCTCGGTGACCCGGCCGTCAGCGTCGACGGTAAACTCCAGCTGCACAAAACCGCTGCGACTATGGCGCGGCAATTCCAATGGCGGTATCTCCTCCAGCGGCGGCAGCGTCGGTCTGGCCGACGCTGGCGCCTCCCCGAGTTCCTCCGCCAGATCGCTGCGTTCGTCTACGCCTAACAGACGCAGGCTCTGCGTGTAATGGAGCTTTTCGACGTCGAAAGCACCGAACAGCCACAGACTGGCCAGCATCAGGGTCAGCACCACAACCGTGGCCACGCCCACCGAACTCAACCAGCGTTTTATCGGCTCATTCATGCCCGTCATCCACGGCGCGAGCAGCGGCTGGAGCGGCGTTTTTCGACACGGTCGCGTGCAGCTGAAGCCGGCACCGCTCAGCCGCGTCCGGTATCCGCATCCAGATCCAGTGAGGCCGAATTGATGCAGTAGCGCAGACCGGTCGGTTTGGGACCATCCTCGAACACATGACCGAGATGCGCATCACAGCCCGCACATCGCACCTCCTGGCGGATCATGCCATGGGACTTGTCAGTCAGCACCTTGACGCGTTCGCTGGCCAGCGGCAGCCAGAAGCTGGGCCAGCCGGAACCGGAATCGTATTTGTGTTCGGAGCTGAACAGCTCTGCGCCACAACAGATGCAGCGGTAGACGCCGTCATCCTTGCAGTCCACATAGCGGCCGCTGAACGGGCGCTCGGTGGCACCCTCGCGGGTCACCCGATATTGCTCATCACTCAATCTGTCGCGCAGATCGGAGTCTGAAGGTTTGTGTGGATCCATGGCTGTCCTCCCCGGCATAAGCAGAGAGGCTAATGGACTGCAGCGAGAATACAAGGTTCCCGATCGGCGGCGCGCCGGTTTTGGGGACAGGGACGGACAGAGCCTTGATTTATAATCGGGCCGGATCAGGTCACGGAGAGCGCAGCATGGACGCTCGGGGTGGCGTCCGCGGCGCGACGGTCGCACCGGAGATCATAAGCCCGGTGTCGCATGACCGGGCGATAGGGGATCAGAATCCGGAACGGATGGGTCGGGTCAATTCGACGATATAGGGATCAAAGCAGGTGATCGTGTCGGAGCGCCGATCATCGCCGGCCCATACCGACTCGTTGCCCTGAGGACAGGCGGATTCCAGTCCGACGCCGCGGCCAGATGCGGCCAGGCTGCCGAGATAAGGGTCACTGGATCCGGTGGGTCTGGAGTCGCCGTCTGGCGCCGGCTTGCGGTCAATGGCCATGCTGTTCACTCCTGCAACGAATCTACGGGTTCACCCTAGCCCGAAGCCGGGTCGCGAAGCTGTGCGCAGCTTCACAGATTGGGGCTTTCACTCGCCAACATTGCTTTATCCGAGGCTCGTGCTGGTGAAAAAAATCAGAAACATGAGTGACCCCAGCAACAAATAGCGGCCGCAGTGCGCCCAGGCCTCGCCGACAAAGACCGCCAGCTCATCCACTTCGTCAAGGAACTGCACGACTCGTTCCATCGGGCTCCTGCCATCACAATAGAGGGGGGAGCAGGAGCCTAGACGTATGGCGCCTTTGCTACCGTGAAACGCGTCTCAAACCGGGAACAAAGAAACGCCGCGGCGATCGAGGGATCGACCGACAAGGGCCGCCCCGCAGGGCGGACGCCACTCAAAAATAACGCGCGTTCTCGACCCGAAAATGCAAAAAGGGAAACGGCGCCCGGGTGCCGTGATCCCATATACCGACGACCTCGCTGGGGACGGTGTTGCCGTCCCAGCTCGCTTCATCGTCCACCCTGAAGGCGAACGGGGCCTTTTGTTCCCGGCCGAATGCGGCATCACCGTGACGCATCATGCTGACTTCGCTCAGAGCGCCGTCCTCTGCGACGACGAAACTCAAAGCCACGCTGCCATCGGTGGTAGGGATCACCGCGGTCGCCCGCTGGTGGTCCCCCGGCTGCCAGCGCACGCCGCCCTCCGGGACCAGCGCGCCCGGCAGCCAGATCGACTCGATCAACAAGCGCGCTGCCGCAGAACGCCGCAGAGCTTCGCCGTGTTCCCGCACCAGATTCAGGGTACGGCCAAGAAAAAAGTCGCTTCCGGCAGTCTGCTCGAACAGATACTCAGCGCCCTCAAACGTGATTGGACCCAGGCCCCGGAGCCTCGATTCGCAGATAAACCCACGCTCGGGGCAGATGCGCTGGTGGGCCTCGAAACCCACCCAGCCGGCATCCGGCTGCGGTCTGATGCGGCCTACCAGATAAAGGTCCACGGTCCGTGCCAGCCGCCCGTCGGCGGGCAGCGCGTGGCGCAGATAGCGACCGGCGGGCGGAGGCAGGAGGATCAACTGGCGGACGTCGCACCGATCCTCGGTCACGTTAGGCAATGCGAGCGCGTTAAATATGCGCCGGAACGAAGCTTTGCGGCGTCGGTAGCGGATGCGCCCGATGGCCATCGTTATGGCGATGACTGCGGTCACCGTGGCGACCACGGCCAGCGTCAAAACCGAGTTCATCTGCAATCCCCGCTGCGTCGGCAGCGGCCATTATACGGCTGCCGCGGGAGAACGCTTGAGCCCGGTGGGTGTCAGCCGGTGTTCTTTTGCAGCTGGTGCGGGAGGGTAAGAACGAACTCGGGATGGGACCGGGCGCGCTCCATTTCCCGCGCGGAAGCCGCCGCAACCCGCGCGTCGGAAATCCATGCAAGTCGATCGCGCAAGGTAGATGGATTTTTCTTGTTCACGGATGCCAGGCCGCCTTCGACGACGTACATGATGGGTCCCCCCGCTGCCCCAAAATCTCTGTTCAAGATCCGGATTCGGCGTCCCAGTTGGCACGCACTTTTGCCGCCCAGGCCTTGTAGGCTTTCAGCGTGTGCAGTTTGCTCGCGCCCTTATGCCGCGACATGACCTGGCCACCGCCGCTGACCGCAGCCGGGTAGGCACCCCAGCCGATCGCCCCGGGCTTTCGCGCCTCGGCAATGTCACCTGCCACATCATCCCGGGAACGCCCCTGAGCGATATCGGCGAGCGATCTTGGTCGCTGGTCTGTAGCCACTCGGATCTCCGCTCCGATCTTGATGAGTGGAAATATAGGGACGCCGGCCCGAGGCAAACGTGACTTGATTCACAGTGTCTCGAGAGAGACACGGTTGATTCGCGGATATGTGAGCGGATTAACGCTATTTGTTTGATTTATTTGACTTAATCCGTACCTATCGAACGACCCGGTAACACGGTGCATAGTCCACGCCCGGCAAGCGCATGCGCGACTGACTCACAAACGCACGCAGCAACTCGTCGAGTGGTTCGAGCACGTCGACATCGCCATGGATCTCAAACGGGCCCTGCTCCTCGATCGCGCGCACGCCATGCTCCTTCACATTGCCGGCGACGATGCCGGAAAATGCGCGGCGCAGATTCGCCGCTAGCTCGTGTGCCGGCTGAGAACGACTCAACTCTAACGCCGCCATGGATGCGTGATCGCCCGGGAAAGGCAGCTGGAACACCTCTTCCACCGCCAATCGCCAATTGAAAAAGAATGCATCCCCGGTACTCCGGCGATACGCCTTCACCGCCGCCATCCCCGCCAGCATCCGTCGCGCGACTTCAGGCGGATCGCCGACCAGGATCTCGTATCGGTCGGCAGCCTGATCACCGAGACTGCCGCGCAGGAAACGATCCAGATGATCAAAATAGGGTCGGCTCGACGCCGGGCCGGTCAACACCAGCGGAAACGGCAGCGTTGCATTGGCCGGATTGAACAATACGCCCAGCAGATAGAGGATCTCCTCCGCGGTGCCGACCCCGCCGGGGAAGACCACAAAACCATGTCCGAAGCGCGCGAATGCCTCCAGCCGCTTTTCTATGTCCGGCAGGATCACCAGCGCATTGACGATCGGATTGGGCGCCTCCGCGGCGATGATGCCCGGCTCGGTGATGCCGATGTAGCGTCCGTCTCCCAGGCGCTGTTTGGCGTGACCGACGGCGGCGCCCTTCATCGGCCCCTTCATCGCGCCGGGGCCGCATCCGGTGCAAACGTCGAGTCCGCGCAGACCGAGTTCATAGCCGACCGCCTTGCTGTAATCGTATTCTTCGCGGCTGATGGCGTGGCCACCCCAGCAGACGACGATGTTCGGATCGGTGCGCGAACGCAGCACGTCCGCGTTGCGCAGGATCTGGAACACCGCCTCGGTCGCGCCGCCCGACCCGCTGTACTCGGGCCGGTTGGCAATCTCCTCGGTGACGTAGACGATATCCCTGAGCACCGCGAACAGGTGTTCGCGGATGCCGCGGATCAGCTTGCCGTCTACAAAGGCCGCCGCCGGCGCGTTGCTTAAGCGCAGCTTGATGCCGCGTTCCTGCTGGACCAGTTCGATCTCGAAGTCACGGAACATACGGAATACCTGGCGCGCATCGTCGATCTCGCCGCCGCAGTTCAGGACCGCCAGAGAACAGCGGCGCAGCAGATCATGGACACCACCATGACCCGCATCCATCAGCTTGGCGACTTCCTGCTGGGAGAGAACATCCAGGCTCCCGCTGGGGGAGATCACGACTTCGTCTTTGAGCGCATTCAATGGCTGGGGCTCTCCGGGGTCAATGCCTGACAAGGGGTTGAGAACAGGATGCATCGGGCGCCGCTGGACCTGCCACCGCCGCCTCCAGCGCCAGCGCTGCGTCGAGCAGAAGGCCCTCTGCACCTGGCGCCGAGACTAACATCAGACCTGGCGCCAGCCCGCTGCGGGCGTCGCGGCAACGCCAGGCGGGAACGGTGATCGCGGGAAGATCGAGATAATTGCACAAGGTGACGGGGGTCATCAGTCGATTGACGCCGGGGCGCAGGGAGAGCCGGTTCATCTCGCCGTGGCGGGGCGCCAGCAGACCCAGCGTGGGTAACAGCATGACGCCGTCCTGGCCCAGGCACTGGCGCACCGAGATCCGCGCCGCCTCCAGTCGCTCGACCGCCTTGTGGGCGCTGCCTGCGCGGCGGTAACGCACCAGTGGCCCGACCAGCAACAGGCGATAGAGCCCCTCGTAAATATCACCGCCACCGCGTAATCGGGCCAAACCCTCGCGCCACAACGAGAACGCCTCGCCGTCGGCATTGGTCAGCCCGGCCTGAAGCATGGGCATCAATTCCCATGCCAGATAGCGGACCATGGTTGTATACCAGCGCCGGACGTCACCGAGCACGACACGCTCGGAGCGCATCCCGGCCGCAGACAAGTCTCTCTCGGCCACCTTCAGCGCCGCAGGGATCGCCGGATCGCGAAACATGAGCGGGAAATCTGCGGGCAGGATCAGCCGGCGCCCGGCGATGGGTGCGGGAGCCGGCAGCGGCGTCTCCGTGAGGACGCCGTAGAGCAGGCGGATGTCACGGACGCTGCGCGCGATGGGGCCCACCGCCAGCCAGCTATCTGTAAACAGCCCGTCCAGACCCGGCCAGCTGTCGCGCTTGTCCACCGCTGCCGACGCCGGCTTGAACCCGACCACACCGCAAAAGCTGGCCGGGATGCGTATCGAACCGAGGATGTCGCTGCCCAGCCCGGCGGCCACGCAGGCGGAA
>JBATKC010000206.1:0-5291 GCA_049669065.1 Gammaproteobacteria bacterium | reverse complement strand
CCCACCAACGTAATGGGTGCCACCAAGCGCTTCGCCGAGATGGTGCTGCAGGGCATCGTCGCTCGCGGCAGCGGCATGCGGTCCTGCATGGTCCGCTTTGGCAACGTGCTGGAGTCTTCTGGTTCGGTGGTGCCGTTGTTTCGCGAGCAGATCCGTGATGGGGGCCCGGTCACCGTGACTCACCGGGATATTGTCCGCTACTTCATGACTATCCCCGAGGCGGCCCAGCTCGTCATCCAGGCCGGCGCCATGGCGCAGGGCGGCGAGGTTTTCCTGCTCGATATGGGCAAGCCGGTCAAGATCGACGATCTGGCGCGCAAGATGATCCGGCTGATGGGTCTCGAGGTCGCGGACGAGAACAATCCGGATGGCGATATCGAGATCCGCTATACGGGCCTGCGGCCGGCCGAGAAGCTCTATGAAGAGCTGCTGATCAGCGGTAATGCCACCGGAACCGAGCACGAGCGGATCTGGCGGGCGCAGGAACACTCGGTCTCGTGGTCAGCCATCGAGGTGGCGATCCGCAATCTTGAGACCGCGATCCGGGATCACAACTGCGAGATGATGTCCGAGGTGCTCAGGGACACGGTCGATGAATACATGCCCCCCGGCGGTCTGGTCGACCGGGTCTGGCGCGCCAGCCATCCGGTGGCGGCCCGCTCCGGCTCGGTCGTGTCGCTGCCGACCCGGCGTCAGGACGGTGACGAGATAGCCTGAGACACAGGTCCGGTTTTCGGCCCGGTTCCGGGCTAAAATCTTCAGCTTGAAGTTAGATCTGTATCCGATCTTCGGAGGTCCTCTGTGAAAATCACGGTATTTGGATCCGGCTATGTCGGCCTGGTCACGGGCGCCTGTCTGGCAGATGTCGGCAACCATGTCGTCTGCGTGGATATCGACGCCGGCAAAGTCGAGCGCCTGAACAAGGGCGAGATCCCGATCTATGAGCCGGGGCTCGACGATGTGGTCAAACGCAACCATGAGGCCGGACGTCTGCAGTTCACCACCGACATCAAGTCCGGTGTGGACCATGGTCTGTTCCAGTTTATCGCGGTCGGTACGCCGCCGGATGAGGACGGCTCGGCGGATCTGCAGCATGTGGTGGCCGTGGCGCGCAGCGTCGGCGAACACATGGACGAGTACCGGATCATCATCGACAAATCCACCGTGCCCGTGGGGACTGCAGACCGGGTGCGGGACGAGGTCGCGGCCTCGATCAAGAACCGCGGCGTCGATCTGGAATTCGATGTGGTCTCCAACCCCGAATTCCTCAAGGAGGGTGCCGCGCTCGAAGACTTTATGCGTCCCGATCGGATCATTGTCGGCACCGATAATCCCCGGGTCACCGAGCTATTGCGGCTGCTCTACGAGCCGTTCAACCGCAGCCGCGACCGTTTGATCGCGATGGATATCCGTTCGGCCGAGCTGACCAAATATGCCGCCAACGCGATGCTCGCGACCAAGATCAGCTTTATGAACGAGCTGGCCAACGTGGCCGAACGGGTCGGCGCGGATATTGAGCAGGTGCGTATCGGCATCGGTTCGGACCCGCGGATCGGCTATCACTTTATCTACCCGGGCTGCGGCTATGGCGGCTCGTGCTTCCCGAAAGACGTCAAGGCCCTGGCCCATTCGGCGCGAAAGTCCGGCCATCCGGCGACGCTGCTGGAAGCCGTGGAAGCGGTCAACGATGGGCAGAAGCGCGTGTTGTTCGACAAGATTCATGCGTATTTCGACGGCGATCTCAAGGGCAAGGTGGTGGCTCTCTGGGGGCTCGCCTTCAAACCGGACACCGACGATATGCGTGAGGCGTCGAGCCGCGTGTTGATGGAAACGCTGTGGGACGCTGGCGCATCGGTGCGGGCGTATGACCCGGTCGCCAGCGATGAGGCCTCGCGGATCTATGGCGAGCGGTCGGATCTGACGCTCTGCGAGTCGGCGGACGACGCAATCGACGGCGCCGACGTGCTGGCCATCGTCACCGAATGGCGGGAGTTCCGCAGCCCCGATTTCAGCCGCATGAAGACGTTGCTCAAACACCCGGTGATCTTCGACGGCCGCAATCTCTATGACCTGGCGATGGTGCGGCCTCATGGCTTCGCGTATTACGCGGTCGGCCGCGGGGACTCGATCAAATCGGCCTGATTTGTGAACGGCCGCTTGGCGTTTGCGGCCGTTCTCAACTACACTGGATAGCGACCTATGTGGATTAAGAAGGCGAAATAAGTGATTGTTCCCGTTATACTTTCTGGTGGTTCCGGATCACGCTTGTGGCCACTGTCCCGCGAGCTCTACCCAAAGCAGCTGCTGCCGCTGGTCGGCGAGCGGACCATGATCCAGGACACGCTGCTGCGTCTTCAGGGTCTGCCCGGTCTGGCGGCGCCGGTGATCGTCTGCAACCAGGAGCACCGCTTTCTGGTGGCCGAGCAGCTGCGGCGTATCGACGTGGCGCCCGCGGCAATCCTGCTGGAACCGGAAGGCCGTAATACCGCGCCGGCAGCCGCCGTGGCCGCGGTCCGGGCCCTCGAGCAGGGCGAACAAGGCGAGGACCCGGTCCTGCTGGTCCTGCCCGCCGATCATGTGATACGTGACGTGGCTGCGTTTCACGCGGCCATCCAGGCCGGCGAGAAACTGGCCCGGGACGGCGCGCTGGTGACCTTTGGTATCGTGCCGGATCGCCCGGAAACCGGGTATGGCTATATCCGCGCCGGGAGCAAAGACGGGCCGTCGGCCGTAGCCGAATTTGTCGAGAAGCCCGACGCCGGGGCCGCGGAAAAATACTGCGCCTCGGGAGACTATTTCTGGAACAGCGGCATGTTTATGTTCCGCGCGACCCGTTATATCGAAGAGCTGGGCCGCTTTGATGCCGACATGGTGTCATCCTGTACCGAAGCCGTGGCCCATGCCAAAGCGGACCTCGATTTTATCCGTCTTGGCGACGAGGCATTCGCTGCCTGTCCGGCGGATTCGATCGACTACGCAGTGATGGAGAAGACCGACGCGGCGATGGTGGTGCCGCTGGATGCCGGCTGGAGTGACGTCGGTTCCTGGAGTTCGCTGCATCAGGTCTCGGACAAGGACGACGCGGGCAACGTCAAGGTCGGCGACGTGCTGGTCGAAGACACGCGCAATTGTTACCTCTACGCATCGGACCGTCTGCTGGCCACGGTGGGTCTGGATGATTGCATCGTGGTCGAGACGAAAGACGCGGTACTGGTGGCGCCAAAAGACCGTGGCCAGGACGTGAAGAAGCTGGTCGAGGCGCTCAGGCGCAACGGCCGCGGCGAGACCGCGCTGCACCGGGAAGTGTTCCGGCCATGGGGTAGCTATGACGGCATCGACCACGGCGATCGTTTCCAGGTCAAACGCATTACGGTCAAACCCGGTGCGGTGTTGTCGCTGCAAATGCATCATCACCGGGCCGAGCACTGGATCGTGGTCGAGGGTACCGCGCGGGTGACCCGGGGCGAGGATGAGTTTCTGCTCGGCGAAAATGAATCGACCTATATCCCGATGGGCGTGACCCATCGTCTGGAGAACCCGGGCAAGATGCCGCTGCATCTGATCGAAGTTCAATCCGGCGCCTATCTGGGCGAAGACGATATCGTGCGTTTTGAGGATACCTACGGCCGTGCCGGTAACGGCTCGGACGATTCCAAAAAGAAGGAATAACGATACCTGTCCGGTTCTCGCGGATAACTGTTGCCGCCGACCGGCAACATGCGACAATCGGCCCCAATCGCGCCGTACTACACGAGGGGGAGTGTCGTGTTCCGGCAACTCAGCTGTTTTAAAGCCTATGACGTCCGCGGGCGGATCCCGGATCAGCTGGATCAGGACGTCGCCCGGCGCATCGGCCGTGCCTTCGCGGCGGCGCTGAAGCCGCGCAAGGTGGTCGTCGGCCGTGATATCCGGCTCAGCAGTGCTGCGATGGCCAACGCGCTGTCCGCCGGTCTGACTGACCGCGGCGCCGATGTGCTGGATATCGGCCTGTGCGGCACCGAAGAGGTCTATTTCGCTACCTCTCATCTGGCCGCTGACGGCGGCATCATGGTCACCGCCAGCCACAATCCGGCCGACTACAACGGCATGAAGTTCGTGCGCGAGGGCAGCCGGCCGATCAGCGGCGACTCCGGGCTGGACGATATCCGCCGGCTGGCGGAGCAGGGCGAATTCGAGCCGGCGGCGCGGCCCGGACGGATGCGGCGCTTTGATCCGTCGGCGGCTTATGTGGAGCATCTGCTCGGCTATGTCGACCGGGACGCGCTCAAGCCGCTAAAGATCGTCGTCAACGCCGGTAACGGCGGCGCCGGCCTCGTCATCGATCGACTGGAGCGCCATCTGCCGTTCGAGTTCATCAAGATCCATCACGAGCCCGACGGCACGTTCCCGCACGGTATCCCCAACCCGCTGTTGCCGGAGAATCGTGGCGCCACCTCACAGACCGTGATCGCCGACGGCGCGGATTTTGGCATCGCCTGGGACGGTGACTTTGATCGCTGCTTTTTGTTCGACGAACAGGGGCGGTTTATCGAGGGCTATTATATCGTCGGCCTGCTCGCCGAGGCCTTCCTGCTCAAGCATCCGGGATCAAAGATCGTCCACGATCCTCGGCTGACCTGGAACACCATCGACATCGTCGAGGGCCACGGCGGTGTACCGATCGAAAGCAAGACCGGCCATGCCTTTATCAAGGAGCGGATGCGGCTCGAAGACGCGGTCTACGGCGGCGAGATGAGCGCGCACCATTACTTCCGCGATTTCGCCTACTGCGACTCGGGCATGATCCCCTGGCTGCTGGTCGCTGAGCTGATTTCCCGTTCGGACCGCGCCCTGTCGGCCATGCTGGCGGAACGCATGGCGGCGTTTCCGGCCAGCGGAGAGATCAACCGCGAGATCGCCGACCCGGCCGCTGCGCTGGAGAAGGTCCAGCAGCACTATGCTGCCGATGCTGGCTCGGTGGAATTTGTCGACGGACTGTCGATGGAATTCGAGGACTGGCGTTTCAATCTGCGCTGTTCAAACACCGAGCCGCTGGTGCGGCTCAATGTCGAGAGCCGGGCCGACCCGGCTCTGATGAGCGAGCGGACCGCCGAGATTCTTGCTCTGTTGGACCAGAGCTAGGCCTGGATCCGATTCGGCCCGCTTGAGCCGGGCGCCGCGCGCAGGCACCATACGCCCCGGCCATGAGCGACTCCATCACCACTCTCGGCATTTCCGCCTATTACCATGACAGCGCCGCCGCGCTGGTCCGTGACGGGCAGATCGTGGCTGCCGCCCAGGAAGAGCGCTTT
>JBATKC010000205.1:0-21016 GCA_049669065.1 Gammaproteobacteria bacterium | reverse complement strand
AACCCGTGTCGTCCGGACCCTTGCTGCACTGGCGGCTCCGGTCGGTCTACGGTAGCCGGCAACGGTTTGATCCGGGCCGGGCAACAGGCACAATGCGCGGATCGACGAATTATTTCTCGTGGTCTTCTGGGTAATCTGTTCCGATGCGTCGAATTAAGTCAGACTTGGCCGTGTCAATCCTGCTGATCCTGTGTGTTGCGGGATCCGCTGGCGCCCAGCCGAACCCTGTCGCAGAGGCCATCCATGCGCGTCTGGATGAACTGCAGTTCGCCGGCGATCTCGAAATCGGCGGCGCGCGGATTGCTGCCCGCGAAATCATCCCGGAGGTGTACGCCAACCGCGACTTCGAGCCGATGTGGACCAATCCGTCACGCGTGGAGGAGCTGCTGGCCCTGATCCAGACC
This sequence comes from Gammaproteobacteria bacterium, assembly GCA_049669065.1. GTDB lineage: Bacteria > Pseudomonadota > Gammaproteobacteria > Steroidobacterales > XN24 > CAMYOC01. The sequence goes on along the minus strand of JBATKC010000205.1, from coordinate 20,612 downwards.
GCGCCGGCCGACGGGCTGGATACATCCGACTACCATCTCGAGCCGCTGCAAGCCCAGATCGCCGAGGCCGAGACATCGGGAGCACCTCTCGATCAGGCGGATCTGGACATCCTGCTGACCGACTCGTTGATCCGTTTCGGCTATCACCAGCTATTCGGCAAAGTCGATGCCGCGGCACTGGATTCGAACATCAACTTCACCCGCACGTTCTTTGACGGCCGCGATTCGGTGATCGCGATCCCGGAGATCATCGCCTCACCGGTGTCCTTGCAGCAGCAGGCCGAGGCGAGCCTCCGCCGCAGTCCGTTCTATCGCAATCTGCAAAGGAACCTTGCTGCATATCGGGAACTCGCCGCCGCCGGCGGCTGGCCCGAGGTGCCCGTCGGCGACACGCTGCGCAAGGGCGACAACGATACCCGCGTCACCGCATTACGGCAGCGCCTGATCGTGACCGGCGATTTGCCGGCCGACAGCGACACCAGCTCGCCGGTATTCGACGAGACGCTGGAAGCCGCGGTGATCCGTTTCCAGGCCCGGCATGAGCTGGGTGCTGACGGTGTGGTGGGCAAACAAAGCTATGAGGCGCTGAACGTGCCGGTGGAGACCCGTATCGATCAATTGCGTCTGTCGCTGGAGCGTCTGCGCTGGGTCCGCGGCGACCAGGCGGACCGGTTTATCGCGGTCAATATCGCCGGCTACCGGGTGTTCTTCATCGATGGTCAGGACCTGGCCTGGACCTCACGGGTGATGGTCGGCAAGACCTATCGGCAAACGCCGGTGTTCCGCGGCACGCTCAGTTATATGGAGATCAACCCGACCTGGACCGTGCCGCCGACCATTCTGCGTAACGACACGCTGCCGGCGATCAAGCGCGACCCGTCGTATCTGCAGGGCAAGAACATGAGCGTGATCGATCGCGACGGGCGCAAGGTCGATCCGGCCACCATCGACTGGCAGTCCTACAGCAAGGGTATCCCCTACTCCATCCGCCAGGAGCCGGGTCCGAACAACGCGTTGGGCGAGATCAAGTTTATCTTCCCCAATAAGCACTTTGTGTTCTTGCACGACACACCGAACCGCTCGTTGTTCGCGCGCCCCGACCGCGCCTTCAGCTCCGGCTGCATCCGGGTGGAGAACCCGTTTGAACTGGCGCGATTGATCCTCAACGATCCTGCGACCTGGGGTCAGGGCGCTCTGGAGCAAGTGCGCGACACCCACGAGACCAAACGCATCAAGACCCCGAAACTGCCGGTCCTGATCCTTTACCTGACCGCTTCGCTACAACCGGACGGCAGTCCACGCTTCCTTAAGGATGTCTACCAGCGTGACGCAGCAGTGCTCGCGGCGTTGGATGGACCGGTAATCATCACGCGGCTGGAGAGCGAATGAGCAGACAGCACGCAATGCAAGCTGTCACAAGCTCGAGGACTCTCAGGCCATCATGACACGCGGTATCAAATTCTGGATTTCCATGGTGATCTTCCAGGTCGCATTCGGCCTCGGGGTGTTTACGCTTACGAGGCAACACTACGTCGGCGCATCGAGCGCGGTCAGCGCCAGAACCGCCGCTGCGCGTCCGGCATTGCCCGTGTGGCAAGATGCTGGCCCGGCCACTCAACCGCGCTCGTCTGCCGCGCCAGCAGCGTCGATGACGATGAGTTCCGACCCGGCAGAGGTCGCGCGCCTGGCCAATGGTTTTTTCACCAACAAGCAGTACGACCGGGCAGCGGCAGCCTATGAGCAACTGCTGACACTTGATCCGGACAACGTCAACACCTACAACAATCTCGGCATCACGCTGTTCTATCTCGGCAGACCGGCAGATGCCCTGGCCAGACTCGATCAGGGCGTCGCGGTCGATCCGTCGTATCAGAGGATCTGGCTGACTCTGGGATTCGTCAACAGCCAGCTGGGCAACATCGAGGCAGCGCGCACCGCGCTGACCACCGCCGCGGAGATGAGCGCTGACAACGATGTCGGCCAATCCGCACTCAAGATGCTGGCAGATCTTCCATAGCACCGACCCGATTCGGGCCGGTGCCAGATCGGGGCCGCAGCATTGACATCGATGCCCCGGACACCGGCGGCGCAGTTCGGCGGCATGCCCCACTCGATTATTCGACGCGGCGGTCCGCCTTATTTTATGTCTGGTTGATAGATGCGACGAAGGTGTCAGCGTCACGGAAGTGCGGGTGACGCCAGCAAGTTAGCGCGTGCCTAGTCGTTGTTGCCCGCGGCGTTGGCCACCGTGCGCCGCACTTCGTCCAACAGTTCCTCGCGGCGGAACCCGCCTTTTTGCATCACGTGGTGAACCTGACCCTCGAGGCGGGCGCGGTCTTGCTCGGTCAGATCCTTGGCCGTGACCACGACCACCGGCAGGTCCGCGGTGTCCGGATCCCGCCGCAGGCGCAGCAGGAACTCGAATCCGTCCATCACCGGCATCATCAGGTCCAGGATGATCATGCCTGGCCGCTGGCTCGCCACCTGCTCCAGCGCCTCCTGGCCATCGGCCGCTTCGCGCACACTGATCCCCTCCGCCTCGAGCGTGCGCCGGGTCAGTTCGCGGACAAGGGGTTCGTCATCCACGACGAGCACATCACCAGCCAGGCCTCCCCCGGCAGGGGTCTGCAGACGATGCATCGCCTCGAGCAACTGCCTGCGATCGATCGGCTTGGTCAGATATTCGGCGGCCCCCAGCGTGTAGCCCAGACTCTTGTCATCAACGATGGTAATCATGATCACCGGGATCGACACTGTGGCAGCGTCGGCCTTCAGCGCCTTCAGCACCGCCCAGCCATCCATCCCCGGCATCATCACATCGAGGGTAATGGCCACCGGTTTCTCGGTACGGGCGAGCTCCAGGCCATGGTCGCCATCCTCGGCCAGCAGCACTTCATAGCCGTCGCGGCAAAGGCTACGCGACAGCAGTTCGCGGATGGTCGGATCGTCATCGATGACCAGAACCTTGCCACGGACACCACTCGAATCAACAGCCGCCAGCACTTCCGTCATCGCATCGGGCGCGCCCGTGGCGGTCGCTGTTTCCATCGCGGAGAGCATCTGCCGTCTTTGATCGGACATTTCGACCGGGAGACGGATGGTGAAAGCGGAACCTTCGCCAAGCGTGCTGCGGACGTCGATCGAGCCTCCGAGCATTTCGCAGAAACGCCGGGTGATCGCCAGACCCAATCCGGTGCCACCATACTCGCGAGTGGTCGATGCGTCGGCCTGAGTAAACTCTTCGAATAGCTCGTCGATCTTGTCGGCCGCGATGCCGATGCCGGTGTCGGCTATCTCGAAGTCGACCCATTCCCGACCGTCATCATCTTGTTCGCGCTGCACCGACAAGGTGACCTGCCCGTTCTGGGTGAACTTGGCCGCGTTAGAGATCAGATTGAACAGGGTCTGACGGACCTTGGTCAGGTCACTCACCATCGTGCCGAGATTGCCAGTGCCCTGGACCACGAAATCATTGCCGCGCTTCCTGACCAGAGTATCTACCGTGGCGACAATCTCCTCGACCATCGTATCCACGGCAAAGGGCTCCAGATAGAGGTCCATCTTGCCCGATTCGATCTTGGACAGATTGAGGATGTCGTTGATCAGCGACAACAGGTGGCTGCCGGCACCGTGAATCTTTTTCAGATCGGTGATGAACGCGTCCATCTCCAGATCCTCGGCCTCCTCGATCAACATCTCGCTGTAGCCGATGATGGCGTTCATCGGGGTGCGCAATTCGTGACTCATGTTGGCCAGGAACCCGCTTTTGGCGCGATTGGCCGCCTGGGCATCGTCGCGGGCCTGCCGTAATTCAGCTTCTGCGATCTTGCGCTCGGTAATATCGTGGAAGACGATGACCGCGCCGACCAGCTTGCCGTCCTTGCACAGCGGCGTGCTCGAATACTCGACATCGAAGCTGGTGCCGTCCTTGCGCCACAGCACCTCGTCGTCGATCTTCGAGGTGGTGCCGTCGGTGAAGGCCGCATGCATCGGGCATTCCTCGACCGGGTAGGCGCTGCCGTCGGCACGGGTATGGTGGATGATGTCGTGGACGGCGCCACCGAGCAGTTCTTCTTTCTCATACCCGAGCAAGCGGGCGCCAGCCCGGTTGATAAACATCAACCGGCCGTTGGCGTCGACGCCGAATATGCCTTCGCCAGTCGACTCGAGGACCGATCGGTGCCGCGCCTCGGCCTCGGCCAGCGCATCTGCCGCTTTGCGCCGTTCGGTGACGTCCCGGATCACGCTGGACACCAACAGACCATCGGCGGTCTCGATCGGACTCAGACCGACCTCGATCGGGAACTCAGTGCCGTCAGCGCGTACACCAAGCAGATTGTCACCACCCAGCATCTCGCGCCGGGTCGCGTCGGCGAAGTAACCGGCTAGCAGATTCGGATGCCATTCGTGAAAACGCGCCGGGATCAGCATATTGACCGACTGACCCGTCATCTCTGACGCGCTGAAGCCGAAGGTCTTTTCCGCCTGGTCATTGACCATCACGATAGTGCCTGCCTTGTCGACGATCACCATCGCGTCGGGCGCGGATTCCAGCAGGCCGCGGAAGCGGGCCTCCCCGGCGCGGGTCTCGGCCTGGGTCCGCCATACCAGACCGGAGACAAACCACATCGCCAACGCGATCAGGGTCAGCGCGAGAAGCATGGCTGCGGCCAGCCAGTACGCGGCCTGACGCGTATCGGCCAGAGCCATCCGCTCTGGAAGATAGAATGCGAAGCTCCAGCCGGCTGAAGGCAGCGGCGCAAAAAATGCGAGTTCGCGCTCACCTTCGGGGCTGAGTACGGTGCCGGTACCGGTTTCGCCCGCGATCATGCGTCGGGCCACTTCGAGCAGGTCGGGTCGATCGGCCGCCCGTTCGAAGACCGTCGGGTTGCCTTCGAAGATGCCGCCGGTGCGATGGATATACCGCCCTTCGGGCGTGAGTACGACAACGTCCAGCTCGGTGCCGACAAACGCCTGCAACGGTTCCAGCGGGATATCGATGGTGGTGACTCCGCGCAGGCGACCGTCGGCAAAAAACGGCACACTGTAGGTCGCCATCATGATATTGCCCGCGCCCTCATCGAAATAGGGCTCGCTCCAGACCGGGCGCCCGCTGGTCACCGGGTCACGCCACCACCGTATTTCAGGGTCATTCAGATAGTCGTAGGCATTGGCGATATCGAGTTGCCTGAGCTCGTCACTCGAGAGGCCGGCTCGGTGGACATAGGGCGAGAAGGCCTCGCGATCGTCGAAACCGCCCGGCACGAAGGCCATCGCGGCACCATAGACCAGCGGATCCTGCAGCACGCCGTTAGACAACAGACGATAGATCTCCGCCTCGGTCAGATCCTCGCGTGGCGCAACCGTCTTTGCGGTCAGTTCGGCGACCTGGGCGACCCGACGCAGCTCGCCGTCGAAGCGCTCTGACAGGGTCCGGACCTCGCTCGTCATCGTGCGCTCGGTCATCGCGATCGATCGCTCGGCACCGGTGATCAGTTTTATGCCGAAGACCACCATCAAGATCACAGCGATCGGCACCACCGTGATCGCCATCAGACGGCCGCGCGTCATCGCCCGACGCCGGGCCGACGCGTTCGCACCAGATGACGGACCGGATACACTCATGCCAGCGAGACTCCAACCAGCTGGCCAGACGCGCTCACACTATCCACACAAAGCAGCGGGGCAGGCACAGCGACAACGCGTCGGAGCGGGGAGCCTGATCGGTCCGACTTGATCGCGAATCTGAATAGTCGCATCTCGGCGCAATATTGGCTGGGGATCTGCGTGACATTATCGTTTAGGGCGCTCGACCGCAATCCGGATGCGGCTGATTTACTCCGGTCTGTCTCTTGACCCCCTGCTGGCCGGTTTTCCACCCAGCCAGCCTTGGCGCCGGAAATAGAACAGCATGCTAATGACCATCAGCGCCATCACCGCCAACGCAAACAGATAACCGAAGCGCCAGCCGAGTTCCGGCATGTTCCACGGCGACACACTGCGATCGAAATTCATGCCGTAGAGGCTGGCGACAAATCCGAGAGGAATGAATATCGTGGCAATGATCGTCAGTACCTTCATGGTCTCGTTGAGCTTTACGCTGGCGCTCGACATATAGACGTCGACCAGACCGGTGGCGATTTCCCGATAGGTCTCTATGATGTCCATCAGCTGCAGTGTGTGATCATAGACATCGCGGAAATACAGTCGCGTCTCGGCGGCCACAATGGAATTCTCGTCGCGGATGATCGTGTTGATCGTCTCCCGATGCGGCCAGATGGCCCTGCGCATGGTCAGCAGTTCCCGTTTCATGTCATGCAGACGAGCCATGTGCCCTGGCCCCGGGTCCGAGACTACTGCGTCTTCGAGGATCTCGAGCTCATCCCCACAATGTTCCAGCACCGGAAAGTAGTCATCGACGACCGCATCGAGCAACGCGTAGCACAAATAGTCCGCGCCGGCCGCGCGGACTCGCCCCTTACCCTGCCGGATCCGCTCCCTTAGCGGTCCGAAGCAGTCACCCGGGCGCTCCTGGAAAGACAACACATAGTCGGGCCCCAGGAAAAGGCTCATCTGCTCCGTCCCCACGTCCCCGACAGAATGGAACATCCGGGTCACGAGGAAGATGTGATCTTCGAACTCCTCCGCCTTGGGACGTTGATGCAGATTGACCACATCCTCCATCGCAAGCCGGTGCAGATTGAAGATTGCGCCGATCTGCCTGATCAGATCGACGTCGGCGAGTCCGGATACGTTGACCCAGGTGACCTGTGCCTCGCTGCGGATAGCCCCGATTGCCGCGGGCAACACGTCGTCATGCTCGACAAATGTCTTCGGACCGTAGGCAATAACATCGATCACCGGCGACGATGATTCGGCAGGCGCTATCATGGTCCCGGGGGCAGAACCCGGCATGGTCCGTCGTCTGATCGGAAACAAACGTTTCCCTGGCGTGCGCATAACAGGCCCTCGCGTCTTGCCCTGACAGCAACCCGGCGCCTGCCGGCTCCATCGCCGCAGCCGGCTCCAGGTACCGCATGTACTGATGGGCGAGCGTGTTCTTGTGATGATCCTCTGATGAGTTTACCTCTGAGCACAGGCGCCGGAGAAAATTTTGTGACTCATTGGCAGTATCCAGACGGTCAGCGTTGCGCCTGGCCGGCTTGAGTGAGCGACGGAGACATTTCCGGGACGCTCCATCTGTTGGCCAGGGGCGAAACGATAGGGCCTGTTCGCGGTCCAAAGCACGGCACGGCGTCGGGTGGGGCGTTCAGGAAGATCAGATCAGGAGTTCGCGTTGTGGTGCCTGTTTTTCTTAGTCTGGCAAGGCCGAAGCAGCATGTTGCGGCTACCGCCGCGATGATACTGGCGGCGTTTTCGGCACCCCAGGTTGTCGCCAACGAAGGATTCCTCGAGCGGGCCGTTATCCTGGACCACGGTGTCGATGCTCCGCCGCTAAGCTTCCGCCTGGCGGATGGCGCCGGCCTCCTCGCGATCGGGCGCCACGATGACGCCTGGCGCTTCAGCGTCATCGCGCTCGCGGATGGCGCCGTCGTCGCGTCAGGGACCCTGCCCGACGCTGCGTTCTTTTATGACGCCGGCGATCCACAGAGCCTCGGCTTCGATCAGATCTGTTTGCTCGATGAGGATGGCGTGGCGGTGCTTGATCCCCTCAACGGGACACTGACCCGGATCACGGACATCGCCAGCATCTACCACGGCAGACCGTGGCTGGGGCCGACCCATTCGGACTTCGTGCGCGATGTCGACGACGACGGTGCCGATGACGTCCTCGTGCCACAGTTCGAGGGCTGGCTGCTGGCGCGCCAGGATCAGGACGAGTTCGATCGGTTCCTGCTGGAGGTCCGGCCACGCGTGGCGGTCAACCAGACGCGGATCAGTTATGAACCCCGTGCTCCACTGCTCGGCGACGTGGACGGCGACGGATTGAACGATGTGGTGTTCCTTCTCGATACCGAGCTGGTGACGTTCATCCAGTCACGACAGGGCAGCTTTACGGCGGCGGGCCGCTACGACCCCATCGATGCCCCGCTGGCGACCGAGACGCAGCGGGCGCGCTGGGACCGCGAGGACGGCCAGGTGGACCAGAGCGACCTGGAGATCGAAGAAGTCGAGCTCGTCCGCGATTTCGACGATGATGGCATCCTCGATCTTTTGACCGAGAAGTCGATCAGCGAGGGCGTGTTTGATCGCCGCAGTGAATACCATCTCTATCTCGGACGCCGGGACGGAGCAACCGTGAAATATGCGGCCGCGCCCGATGGCAGCATTACCTCCGACGGCGTCCAGTTTGACCCGCTGGTCGTGGATGTAGACGGCGACGGCAGGATGGACATCGCGGCGCCATCCACCAAGCTCGGTCTTGCCCGTGTAGTAGGCGCGTTGTTTTCGGGACGCATCAGCGTCGATCTCGATGTCTACCGGATGCGCGCGGACGGGCGTTATCCCGATGACTCCGACTATCAGACCCGGTTCAAGGTGGAGTTCGACTTGAAGACCGGTCTGTCGCGCTACCCGGCGGTGGCGATCGCCGACTTCGACGGCGACGGCACCGCCGAATTGATGGTGCAGGAAGAACCGGACGAGCTGACCCTGTATCCGGGCCTCACCGACCAGGCGATGTTCGGCAAAAACGGGCAGACCCTATCGCTCCCACTGCCACGTAACGGCCAGATGGTCGAGGCACGTGATCTCGATGACGACGGCCGCGCGGATCTGCTGGTCCGCTACGGGCCGGCGGACGGTGTCGAACGGGCCAGCGAATTGCGTGTTCTCCTGTCAGAGCCCCGGGACTAGCAACCGAGCGGGCGGCGTTGTCGGTGATGATCTCGCTGTGCGCCGCAAGGGTCCAGCACGTAAGCGCAGAAATTTACTTGGGCGCAGCTATGTGGTTAAATTCTGCGCTGGTGATTGGGCCAATTATCGAATTCCGGGAGGGGGTAAGGTGTGATCAAGACATTTTTTCCGACACTGATTCTGGCGGCACTGGCACTCAGCCAACCTGCCATGGCGGCAGACTACACCTGCGAAGATCTGATCTGGGGTGAGTGGACGGTCGACCATCCGGAAATCCCGAGTGCGTGTGACTCTGTGGTGGTGCGTGACGGCGTCACTTACGCCAAGTTCAACACGACGTTCGATCGCGAGTTCAATGACGGTTCGGTGAAGCTACGTCTGAACAAGCCCGACGGCAGCTTCGCAGTAGATACCTTCAGCCCGCCCGACGGCTTCAAGATCTCATTGCCGGCATCGGCGGTTCCCGGTGTCGTCGGCGGCGAGACGCCGTTCGCGCGCACGCCGCCGGGTCAGTCCGCGTTTGGCAAGCTCCCGACAGGCGCCGCGCTCAGACTCTATGTGCCTGAGGGCCAGGTATTCACACTGCCGGTCGAGGACGTCGTGGTGGTCGAGGAAGTCGTTGAGGTAGAGCCCTACGTCGCGCCCGAACCGGCACCGGTCATGCTGCCTTCGACAGCCAGCCATCTGCCCCTTATCGGGCTTCTCGGCGGCATCTTCGTGCTGCTTGGGGGCGCGCTCGCAGGCATGCGTCGCCGATTCTGACGGACACCGCAGGTTTGCAGGAAGACGGGGCCTTTATCGGCCCCGTTTTTTTGCGGAGCAGCGTGACCAAAGCGTTTCGGACTGGCTTCTCCGGGCGGGTCAGATTCGATCTGCCGTCCACAGCGGCGGATCATCCACAGCATGCCGCACGCTGCGGCTTTGGGGTGTCGTCCACAATCCGGTACCACTCCCAGCGTTCGCCGTCGGGTCCGGCGGACCATATCTTGTCCTGCTCGGCGTGACAGCAGACGCCGGTCGTCCTGGCAGTGACGGCGAGACCGTTCGATTCGATGCGCTCAATCGCCTTATCGAGATCGGGTTTGTCGAACGCTTCCACGCCCAAATGGTTGATCCGCTCTGACGCCCCCGGATTTTCAAACAACACCAGTTTCAGCGGCGGCTCGTCGAGCGCGAAGCTCGCGTATCCGGGTCTCAGATTGTGCGGTCGGGCACCGAACAGCCGGCTGTAATAGGACACGGCCTGATCAAGGTTGCTGACATTGAGAGCGAGTTGCAGCCTCATCGCGTTTTCCCCATATATATCGATGTTCATCGATATATATAATCAATACATTGACGGATGTCAATGTAAATGGCGATGATAGACCCCATGCCAAGACGCGATAGACCCCAGGGATGTTGCCCGATCAAGGCCGTCCGGCCCTTGCCCAAGGCGCATAGCCAACGACTGTCAGTGATGATGAAGGCGCTCTCCGATCCGACCCGTCTCGAGATATTGCGGATTGTGGCGGCGCAGCCCGGGCCAGTATGCGCCTGCGATATCGTCGATCGATTCAAGCTGTCCCAACCGACCATCTCGCATCATCTGAAGACCCTGAGCAAGGCGGGTCTGTTGATCAGCCGCCGCGCCGGTCTTTGGAGCTTCTACACACCGGACCCGGATGGGCTCGAACGGATCGACGCGCTGCGCTCGCTGATCTCGGACTGATCCGGGATCACGCGTCGAGGTCAGGGATAACCCTATGATCGACACCGGCAAGACGACGACGAGACGACGTGCATTTGTCGATCTATGCATCCTTGCGCTCGCATTTTGGAGTGTCTACTCACTGCGCTTCGCCGGTGTCGCCAATATCGGGCTTTGGTCAATGCTGGCCGGTGTGGGAGCCGGTGCGATCTTGCTGGCGCTGCGCAAGGAGTCCTGGGGCGGGCTCGGCTTACGTAGCGGTGGCGATGCGCGTTTCGTATCGAGTCGAGCAGGCGAATTCATGATCCTGACGCTGGTCACCGGCGGCGCGGTGATGGGCATTGCCACGGCGCTGGGTTATCCACCGAGCCAGTCCACAGTGATCACACAACAGCCGGACACCCTTGCCGGCTTTCTTCTCGATATCGTATTCGGCGTCTGGATCGGCGCGGCGATCGGCGAGGAGGTCTTCTTCCGCGGGTTTTTGTTGAGCAAGTTCACAATGCTGTTCGGCGGCGGGCGCCGTGCGCTGACGCTGGCCGTTCTGGCTCAGGCCGTCTGGTTTGGCGCCGGTCACGCTTCGCAAGGGGTCAGCGGCATGATCATGACGGGTGCCATCGGCGTCGTCCTGGGCTGGTTCTACGTCACCCGTGCCCGCCGGGCGTTGATCCCTCTGATCATCGGTCACGGGATGTTTGATACGGTGGCTCTGACGATCAACTTTTTTAGTTGAGTGTTCTGCCCGACCAAGCTCTGGTCTCCGCAGCCTGGCTAACGGTCTGAGGAGAGGACCTGCGTGATGACCCGGTCCCGCGGTATTGCACCACGGCCAACCCCTCGCGCATCAGGCTCATCTTCTGGTTATTACCAGGTACTAATTTAGACTCGGCGGTTGTGGCATGAAAACTGCGGACACTGCCACTGAAAACGCCCAACAGGCAGCAACTGGCACTAGATGACTGAGTCAGGAACAAGGCCCCGGCTGAGCGGGAACCGGAAAAAGCTGCATGTGCAGCGTTCTTTGCAACGGACAATATGATCCCGGATGATGGATAAACGCAGGCGCAACGTTTATTGATGCCTAACGCGTTTGTCCGTATCCGAATTAAATGTACGGCTGCCGTCAGACGTCGATGCTGGTCAATATCTTCCATTCGTTGTTGACTTATCAAACCGGGAACCGCTTTACTGCGGTCATGACAATACTGTCACCGAGCGACGGACCCCTTGGGCTCAAACAAGGAACCCGACCGGATTCAGCAGGAGACACCCATGCGTAACGAAACACTTTTGAAGTCTGTCTGGCCCATGGCAGGCGCGACCCTCTGTCTCTGCAGTCTTTTGTTGGCCATCCCGGCTACGGCGGACATATGGGATGACGCAAAGAAGAAATTCGGTGTTGACGACAAGACAGCGACCGACAGCACATCCTTGACCGACGATCAGATTGGCTCCGGTCTGAAAGAGGCGCTTACCGTGGGGACCGCCCGGGTCGTCGATCAGCTGGGCACCGCCGGCGGATTCAGTGCCGACCCCAGCATCCATATCCCGCTGCCGGACAGTCTCAAAGGCGTGCAGTCGACGCTGGGAAAAGTCGGCATGTCATCGACCTTCGATGATCTGGAACTGCGGCTGAACGAAGCGGCCGAGCTGGCCACGCCCAAAGCCAAGGCGCTGTTCCTGTCCGCGATCCAGGACATGACCATGGACGACGTGCGCGCGATCTATTCGGGTCCGGATGACGCGGCGACCCAGTATTTCCGCAAGAAGATGTCCGGACCGCTGGCAATCGAGATGGCGCCGGTGGTGGACGCCAGCCTCGGCGAGGTCGGCGCGGTGCAGAGCTATGACAAGATCATGGACAAGTACGACAGCATGCCTTTTGTGCCGCCGGTAGACGCCGATCTGACCGGTTATGTGGTCGACAAGGGCATGGACGGCATCTTCCACTACCTGGCCCAGGAAGAAGCGGCGATCCGGACCGACCCGGTGGCCCGGTCCACGGATCTGCTGAAAAAAGTGTTCGGTCGCTAGGAGCGACACTGGCTGTTGCTTGATCAGAGCAGATCCATCAACAGCGGCATTACGAAGTTCTTGACCAGGGTCAGCCCCACGATGCCGGCCATGATGAGCGCGAGCGTCGGCAGATCCCACTCATTCAGCACCAGGCCCAGCGCGATCGCGGCTGCAGGTGGATGCTCGGTCCGGGTCACCACCATCAGGAACATCGCCAGACCGATGGCCAGCGCTCCTGCTACCACCACCAGCTCGTGGTCGATGGCCGGCGAGGTGGGTGGCATCGCACGCAGCAGCAGCGAAAGCGTCACCCCGGTGAACGTGCCGATCAGATAACCACCGATCATGTGTCGTGGATCCGCATTGACTGAACGGGGCACGGCAAAAGCGATAAAGGTGCTGGCGCCGAGCGCCGCGATCAACACGGTCTGCGTAAACACATCCAGGATCAGCAGCAGGACCAGTACCACGAGTGTGGCGAGCCCGCATTGCAGCAGATAGCGCGCGAGATTCTCCGGTCGGAATCTTTGCTCCAGACCCAGCCGGGTGATCAGCCTGTTCACGATACGGCGACCTCGTGATTTTTGGAGTGCGGCCGTGCTGGCGGAAATTCAGACCGGTGTCATATCGATGGCGGCCTGGCCGGTGATCGTTTGCAGCCCAGCATAGGCCATCCCATCGACGGCCGCCACGCTTGGCAGTAACCATGCAGAGACCGCCGCGCAACATGGATTGCGGCAGCCACCGCGACGCGAATACGGCTGACAATCAGATCTCGGCGAAAACGCGGGTGTTCTCCGGCCGACAGGCGTATGGTGCGGGATCGGGTCGGGCAGTCTCTACTGTGCGGCCTCATCAATAGATCGAGATTTTTTACTCCGGAGAAAAAACAGATGGATTTATCAATGAGCCCGATTTCACGCCGCCGATTGACTGCGACCCTTTCCGTCGCCGCACTGGGCATGCTGTTACAGCCGGCCGTCGTGCTGGCCGATACCGCAGCCGAGATCAAGGCGGAGATCGTCAATACGAATGCCTATACCAGAAAGAATCTCAAGGACATGGACACCGGCATCTCCAGCAAGGGCTCGCTGCAGTTCTGGTCCAGCGGCGGGCTGGTCCAGGAAGTTGCCGCGGATGCGCCCGTGGCCAGCTACGAGAGTTTCTCGCTGACACCGAAGCACATCCAGGTGGTGGTACTCGAAGAGGGCAAGTCGGCGGTGGCGATGTATTACGCGGAAGGTTCCTTCCACGAGAAGGGCAACCAGCCCGTGTCCCATTACATGACCCGGATCACCGAGGTCTATGTCAATGAAGGCGGCAAGTGGAAGACACGAGCCGCTCACTACTCGCCGATTGCGGCGGGCAGCGGTACCAACCAGACCGCTATCGACTAGTCGTCCGAGAGATACGGGCTCCGGCTCCGGCTCCGCCCGGGGTCACCACTCGAGAGTCAGCGACGCGTGATCCGTCACGCGTCGCTTTTTTTTCGAGAAGAAAGGTGGCCCGATGCGAAGTCCTGAACGCTTTTCTGTCTGCCCGGCTTGGCCGGCCCTGCTCGGGCACCGACCAGGGACCGACTCGAGCGGCGTCCAGAGCCTCAGTCGAGTAAGGACGAGACCTTCTTTTTTAGCCGCTCGGCCTTCTCGTCACCGGCGTCTTTCAGATCCGCCAGATACTCGCGCCCCTGCGCGACCTTGTCTTTCAGGTCATTGATCCGGCCCCAGACCTCTTTGTCCAGCTCGGCGTCGGCGGCATCGGCCTGGGCCTCGGCGAGCCGCGCCTTGGCCTTGGCCTCTGAGGCCTCCAGCTCTGCGTTCCAGCTTTCGAGCTGTTTCTCGATCTTGTCTTTCAGCAGTTTGCTCAGGTCCATTCTTCGACTCCCAAACGGTTGGCCTGACTTGAGTATAGCTCGCTGTTGCATTGCAGCAACCGTACTTCACGTGGCTGCCGGCAAGATCTGGCGTGACCCAAAGCCCGACCAGAGCAGACGGTATACTGATTCCCCCGCTCCGCCGGCAGTAGCAGCATGCCCCACAGCCGATCAGGCCCCTCCCCCGCCAGGACGGCTTTGCTGACTGGTCTCGCAGTGCTGGCCTTCGCCGCCAATTCTCTGCTGTGCCGGTTGGCGCTGGGACAGCAGCTTATCGATGCCGCGAGTTTTACCACGGTCCGGGTAGTCTCCGGCGCGGTGGTCCTTGCGCTGATCATGCTGCCCCGCTGGCGCGCCCACGGCCGTGCGCCAGCGGATTGGCGTCTGGTAACGATGCTTGCCGTCTATATGGTGTTCTTCTCGTTCGCCTATCTTTCGCTCAGCGTCGGTACCGGCGCGCTGGTGTTGTTCGGTTCGGTGCAGTTGACCATGTTTGTCGCCGGCATACGCGGCGGCGAGTATTTCGCGCCGCTGTCCTGGGCGGGGCTGGTCCTGGCTATCCTCGGTCTGGTCTATCTGGTCTGGCCCGGTGTAAGCGCGCCTGATCCGTTTGGCGCGATACTGATGGCCATCGCCGGGTTGGGCTGGGCGTTTTATTCGCTGTTTGGCCGCGGCGTCGCCGATCCGGCCGAATCGACCGCCAACAACTTTATCTTCTCGGTGCCGTTGGTGATCGTGATCAGCGTGCTGTTTGCGGGCGATTTCCATGCCAGCGGGGCGGGCATCTTCTGGGCGGTGATCTCGGGCGCGCTGGCCTCGGGGCTCGGCTACGTGATGTGGTACGCCGCACTGAGGGGACTGACTGCCACCCGGGCGGCGACGGTGCAATTGTCGGTGCCGGTGATACCCGCCCTCGGCGGCGTCGTGCTGTTGTCAGAGCCGATCACGCTGCGTCTGGTGCTGGCATCGATCGCCACGCTCGGCGGCGTCGCGATGGTGCTGGCGCAACGCGCCAGCCCGGTGGATCGATCGACTGATTGACGGGCGGCAGATTGGCTGAGTTTTACGCAGCGACACACCGCGCGGCTTCAGCTGTGGATATAGCTTTCGAGCTGCTCGATCGTCTGCTGCTGATCCGAGATGATGGCCTTGACCAGGTCACCGATCGAGATCATGCCGACGAGCTTGCCCTGATCCTCGACCGGCAGGTGGCGGATGCGTTTCTCGGTCATCCGCTTCATGCAGGTCGCGACCGTTTCCTCCGGGCGAGCATAGACGACTTCGGTGCTCATAATGTCCCGCACCGGCGTGTCCCGGGCGGTCCGTCCTTTTAGCAGCACCTTGCGCGCATAGTCGCGCTCGGAGACCACGCCGACGACCTTGCCTTCCTTCATCACCACCAGGGCGCCGACTTCCCTCAGCGCCATTTCCGTCAGCGCGTCGAACACCAGCTGGTCCGGGTCGACGGACCAGATCTGGCCCGGCTTGGACTGCAGTAGTTGCCTGACTGTTTTCATTGCAGTTCTTTTCAGTTTGCTCGGGTAGGGACAAAGACTACGCTCTCTACGGCCAAAATGCATAGCGTCGTGTAGGCGAGACACTCTGTTGCAAGCCCGCAGCCGTCAGCGCATCCGGTAGGCGGCAGAGTCGAGCTGCCGTCCCGCTGCTGCATCCCACAAGATTGATTTAACTGCATTTTTGCATTTTATGCATCCAATCGACTGACTACCGGCATCTGCTTGTTGAAAGGGTCGACATCCGATCCGCTCGCATGAGGAGACTGTTATGGACCCTGAACTCGGCAACATGGTGATGGAGTCATCGCTCGCCAATATCGAGTGGGTGCCGATCGTGATGTTTATTTCGTTAGCGCTGATCGCGGTACTGTACTTCTACTTCCGCTTCCGCACCCGCCGGGAAATGCAGCACACCGTCCGCGCGGCCCTCGACAAGGGCGCGGAGCTGTCGCCAGAGCTATTGCAGCAGCTGGGCGAGCCGCAGCGACCCAAGAATGCCGACCTGAGACGGGGCATCATCGGCGTTTTTCTCGGCATCGCCTTCGGCGCCTTCGGTGTCCTGCTGGGCGAAGAGGACGCGGTGCGGCCAATGCTGGCCATCGGCTCCTTTCCTTTGCTGATCGGCGTTGCATACTTGGGGCTGTGGAAGTTTCGTGAGTAAGGGACATCGGACCACGATTGCCAGGCTCATCGACCGTTGGACCGTCAGACGAAGTGCTGGCCGCCAGGGCTGCCGCACTGCGTGACCGGGAGAGCTTCAGCATGCTGGTGACACGCCATCAGGCCAAGGTCCGCGGCTATCTGCGGCAGCTGGCGCGGAATCCCGCCACCGCTGACGACCTGGCCCAGGAGACCTTTATCCGCGCCTGGGACAAGCTGGGCTCCTTCTCTGGCAAAGGGCGCTTTCTGTCCTGGTTGCTGGCCATCGCGCACAAGCAATTCCTGCAGTCGGTGCGCAAGAGCAAGCGCGACGAACGGCTGCTCGAGGGACTGGAGACCGAGTCGTCAGTACATGGCGACGGGCCGGCGTTCACCGACAGTGATCAGGCCGATCTGCCGAAATTGTTGTCGGTGCTGTCCGAACCGGAGCGGACCGCGCTGGTGCTCGCCTACGGCTATGGCATGTCGCACGCGGAGATCGTCGAGGTCACCGGCATGGCCCTGGGCACGGTGAAGTCCCACGTCCATCGCGGCAAGGAGAGGATCCGCGGACGATTCGATCTGGAGCAGACCGATCATGCATGAGGCGCGCCACCAGAATGACGAGGATCGGCTGCGGGGCCTGTTTGCCAGGAATCTCGACGCACCGCCCGATGATGGATTTACCGAAGCAGTGATGCGTCGTATCCAGCGCCGACTGCGGACCAGAAAGACGGTGCTCACGATCGCCACCGTCGGCGGCGGTCTCCTCGCGCTGGGACCCGCCTATGATCTCTCCCTGGCATTCAGCAACGCTATCACCCAGGCTACAGCCGGATGGAGTGGGACCGACTGGCTGCCTCAATACCGGATTCTGGCCATGGCGGCGCTGACAGCAATTCTCGCGCCGGTGGTGACGGCGATCGTCGACGACTAGGATCTCTCCCGGGCCGTCGTCGCAGCACAATCGGACTTCCCACGATCGATGTCCCGGCCACGACGTAGACCGTGATCGGAGGTCGCAGACCAGCGACTCGATTCCGCTCAGATGTGATTGGGAAACTGGCGATGCAGCTCGTCGCGGATCTTCTCCGCGATCTTTTCGAAACCTCGCGAGGTCGGATGGATCTCGTCACCCCAGAATTTTTGTTTGACCAGCGTGCCGCGGGTATCGACCACGGTGAACCTGCGCAATCCGGCACCCGCGCTGACCAACCCATCGGCGAACTGGTCCATCACGATACGGATGACACCGCGATGGAACTTCTTCGGCACGTCCTTTAGCGCAGGCTTGATCCAGGGACCCTTACGGATGCCGAGCTTTTTGACCTTGCGCCCATCCGGGAAAGGGATGTCATAGGTGTGGGTGACGATCTGACACTTGCGCCGATAACGGTCGCGCAGATCCGCCAACTCGATGTGATACCCCACCACCCGATCGACCGTCGCGCGCAAGGCAGCGAAGTCGATATATGCAGACGCGTCTATGCCACCGGGCGCATTACGCACGATGGCGTCCAGATCATCGATCACATCGTTACCACCGCCGCTGAACAGCAACAGCTGAAAATCCGCGTTGTCGTTCTTTAGCCGGTCGCGAAGACGGCGCCGTTGCCGCCCCGAGAGCATGTCCGCCGCGGTGTCACCGGCCGCATCGACCCGGTAGACCGCAAACTTTGCACCCATCAACTTGACCAGCCAGCCGGGGATACTGGTGCGATTGAACAGCCCCGGGAAGGCAAACCAGGAATCCCCTTCCACGTAGACCCGCAGCCAGTCCGGATGACGATGGGCGGTGCGCGCGAAGCGGACCCACGGATTGGACGTCGTGCCGTTACTCATGCCTCACCTCGTGTCCGGTACGAGCCCAATACCAGCGCGTTCCTGAGCCCTAGTAAATTTCTGCAGGAAACAGTGCAGAAGTCGCAGCCACATTGTTGCCGCGCAACGTTACCCTGTGCTCCGCGCCGACTAGACTCCCGCAAACAGACGCCAGGCCAGCACCGGCACGATCGATCAAGAAGGCTGATAAGAATCCCGCCCGGGTGGCGCCGGATCAGGAACGGACGACCTGCGTTATGACCCGACCATCGCCGCGTCTGATGACAACGATATGCAAACCACACATCGTGCGTGGCGCAATACGGGTATCGCTGGTGGTCGGCACCGCACTGAATCTGCTCAATCAGGGCGCGAACTGGCACCGCGGAGAGGGGATTTCAGTATTCCAGCTGGTGGTGAACTACGCGGTGCCCTACCTGGTCGCGAGCTACAGCGCGGCGCGCAATGAGAACCTGCGGACCACGCAATCGGACGACAGCCAGGCTGCAAAAAAAGACCCCCTCGCGACCCGCTGTAATGCGGCCTGCATGATGGCTTCCTGGGTCAGCCAAAACCCGCGACACGGCTTTACGCCGCTGCCCCGAGTGCCCGATCAGCCATCCGCTTCCCGAGCGCTATCCCGCTTCGAAAACACCGGCTGAGCCCCATTGCGCTTCAGCCGCGAAACCAGCGAGACCACCGAATCTACCGGGTGCACCGCCAGTTCGCTGACAAGCGCCGGCGCGATCGCCACATCCTCGGCCACGACGCGGATCAGCGCTAACAGCGCATCCACCGTAGCATCCACACCGAGCTCCGGGATCGGGAACTCGAGGGTCAATACGCCGTGATCCGTGTTCATCTGGCTTTCGGCCAGATAGTCCTTTAGCAGACCCAGCACCTGGCTGTTGTCCGCCATTACCTGGGCACGGATACGTCTGATGCCCCGTTCTGCGGCGCCGGCCACCGTGCGCTCCAGCAACAGCCGGCCGATGCCACGGTGCTGCCAGGCATCAGCCACCACGATGCCGAGTTCGCCGCATTCCGGGTCCTCCTCAAGACGGACGACACGGCCGACGCCGATACCGTCCGGTTCCGCATCGGGCCGCTCGTGACCGGCGACAATGGCGAAATGATTCTCGCCGTCGACCTCGGTCAAGAAGGCCAGTTCGGCGTCGGTGAACTCGTTCTTGGGCGCCATAAAACGCTGATATCGGGTTCGCTCCGACAGCCGACCCAGCCCGTCTGCGAGGGCCGCCTTGTCCGAAGGCCGGACCATACGCAAGACCAGCCGCGTTCCGTCGGCCAGGGTCCTGTGTTCCTCATAGTCGTGGGTATAGCGCATGTCTAAATCCTAGCAGGTCTTGCTGCAATGCAACAGATTGACTCCGGAGCAGGCGACTGGGCGGCGGCCCGGCCTGGTCTCTGATGTGAATTCCATCAATAGAAACATAGGCTTAAGGTGGCATGGGGGAATGCCATCGGGACATCCCTGTCGACATCGAGGCCGCCGCCAGGGCCGGTTTGACCCCTCCGCCGCGAGTTTCACAGTGGTTCGGCCCTTTCGGCTTGGCACGACCGTGGATACCATAGACGGCTCGCCGTGCCCGGAGAATCAAGGTCGATGACGCTCAACTTATTGCAAACAAAGGAATACGCTGCGAATGCCGGAGTCCGGGCAGTGATTCTGGCCCTCGTTTTGGCGACCCCGGGATGCTCGCCCGAGCCGCCGAAGGACAACGCACTGCTGGATCCCTGGACCGGCCCCTACGGCGGCGTGCCGGCCTTCGACCGGATGGAAGTGTCCGATCTCAAGCCGGCGCTGGAAGCCGCGATGGCGACAAAACAGGCCGAGATCGAGGCCATCGTCAGCAACCCCGAGCCTCCGACCTTCGACAACACGCTGGTCGCACTCGAGGACGCGGGAAGAGACCTCGATCGGGTCGAGGTATACCTCGGCATCTGGCGATCCAACCTGTCCTCGCCGGAATTCCGCCAGATCAACGACGAGATGGCTCCGCGGCTGGCCGAATTCGATACTGCGGTGTATCAGAATCAGGCACTGTTCGACCGCATCAAGGCGATCCATGACAACTTCGCGCCGGCGAGTCTGGACGCGGAACAGCAACGCCTGCTCAAGACCAGCTATTTGCGTTTTGTCCGTGGCGGCGCGTTGCTGACCGGCGAAGCTCGGGAACGCTACGCGGCCATCAACAAGAAACTGGCAGAACTGCAGACC
>JBATKC010000204.1:0-6577 GCA_049669065.1 Gammaproteobacteria bacterium | reverse complement strand
CGCCTCAGCGACGATGAACTCCTGGCTCTGCGCGCCCAGTTGGCGGTGATGACCCGCGATCTGACCGAGCGCCTGCTTGAAGAGTCCCTCAACGAACTGGAGACGGCACTTTTCGAACGGGTGTCCTCGCGGCTCAGGGATCAGTTGCCCGATATGCTCGAGCAGGCTCTGCGGGATCACTTCGATCCTCAGGATTGATCCGGCCGGCAGCGCCCCCGCTCCGGTATAATCGGCGCCGGCGCCAACTCGGCGGAAGGATCCCGATGGACAAGACCTACAGCCCGGAAAAGATAGAGGAACCGCTCTACGCATTCTGGGAGCAGCACGGCTGTTTTGCCGCCAGCGGCGATGGGCCGGCCTACTGCATCATGATCCCGCCGCCCAATGTGACCGGGACCCTGCATATGGGCCACGCGTTCCAGGATACGATCATGGACGCCCTGACCCGCCTGCACCGGATGCGCGGCTTCAGTACGCTCTGGCAACCCGGCACCGACCACGCCGGCATCGCCACGCAGATGGTGGTGGAGCGACGACTCGAAGCCGCCGACAAGACGCGTACCGGGATCGGTCGCGAGGCCTTTGTCGACGAAGTCTGGCGCTGGAAAGAACAATCCGGCGGACAGATCCAGCAGCAGCTGCGGCGGCTGGGTGCCTCGCTGGACTGGTCACGCGAACGCTTCACCATGGACGAGGGTCTGTCGCGAGCCGTGACCGAAGTGTTTGTGCGGCTGTTCGACGAGGGCCTGATCTACCGCGGCAAGCGTCTGGTCAACTGGGATCCGGTGCTGCACACCGCGGTCTCGGATCTGGAGGTGCTGTCGGCGGAAGAGAACGGCCATCTGTGGCATTTCCGTTACCCGCTGACCGACGGCGAGGGATCCCTGGTGGTCGCGACCACGCGCCCGGAGACCATGCTCGGCGACACCGCAGTGGCGGTGCACCCCGAGGATGAGCGGTATCGGAATCTGATCGGAAAGCAACTGCGGCTACCGCTGACTGAACGCCTGATCCCGGTGATCGCTGACGATTATGTGGATCCGGAGTTTGGCAGCGGCTGCGTCAAAATCACGCCCGCCCATGATTTCAACGACTACGAGATCGGCGAGCGTCATGGGCTCGCCAAGATCAACATCCTGGATGTCGATGCGCGGCTGAATGACGCGGTGCCTGAGGCCTACCGCGGGCTGGATCGCTTTGTCGCGCGCGACCGCGTGGTGGCCGATCTGGAGGCACTGGGCCTGGTCGAGAAGATCGAGGAACACAAGCTGATGGTGCCGCGCGGAGATCGCAGCGGCGCGGTGGTCGAGCCCTATCTGACCGATCAGTGGTACGTGAATATCAAACCGCTGGCCGACCCGGCCATCGCGGCGGTCAATGACGGCCGCGTGCGGTTTGTCCCGGAGAACTGGTCCAAGACCTATTTCGAGTGGATGAACAATATCCAGGACTGGTGTATCAGCCGGCAGCTCTGGTGGGGCCATCGCATACCGGCATGGTATGACGAGGACGGCGAGATCTACGTCGCCCGGGACGAGCAGGCCGCAGCCGAGCTGGCTCGGGCCCGCCGTGGCCAGGCGGTGACCTTGCGCCGCGATGAGGACGTCCTCGATACCTGGTTCTCATCGGCGTTGTGGCCGTTCTCGACGCTGGGCTGGCCCGAGAGGACCGAGGAACTGGAGCGCTTCTACCCGACCAGCGTGCTGGTGACCGGCTTTGACATCATCTTTTTCTGGGTCGCACGGATGATCATGATGGGACAGAAATTCATGGCTGACGTGCCGTTCCGGGAGGTCTATATCCACGGTCTCATCCGCGACCAGGACGGGCAGAAGATGTCGAAGTCCAAGGGTAATGTCCTCGACCCGCTCGATCTGATCGATGGTATCGAACTCGAGCCCCTGGTGGCCAAACGCACCAGTGGCCTGATGCAGCCGCATCTGCGCCAGCGGATCGAAAAGTCGACACGACGGCAGTTTCCTGACGGCATCCCGGCGTTCGGCACCGACGCCCTGCGTTTTACCTTTGCCGCCCTCGCGACCACCGGGCGGGATATCCGTTTCGACCTCGGCCGGGTCGAGGGGTATCGGAATTTTTGCAACAAGATCTGGAACGCAGCTCGTTACGTGCTGATGAATACCGAGGGCGAGGATTGTGGGCCGAATGGCGAAATGGAATACAGCCTGGCCGATCGATGGATACGCTCGCGGCTCGGCCGCACCGCTCGCGAGGTCGACGAAGCGTTTGCCGACTACCGTCTGGACCTGGCCGCCCGTGCCCTATATGACTTTACCTGGAACGAGTTTTGCGACTGGTATCTGGAGTTGTCCAAGCCGATCCTGCAGTCCGACGAGAGTAGCGAGGCCGAACGCCGGGCGACCCGGCGTACACTGGTTGAGGTGCTTGAAGCCCTGTTGCGCCTGATGCACCCGATCATGCCGTTTATCACCGAGGAGATCTGGCGGCGGGTGGCGCCGCTGGCCGGCGTCTCCGGCGAGACCATCATGCGCCAGGCATATCCCGAAGCCGGCGCCTGGCCCGAGGATCAGGCGGCGGAGCGCGAATTGGATTGGATCAAGGGCTTTGTGCTCGGGATCCGTCAGGTGCGAGGCGAGATGAATATCTCGCCGGGCCGCGCGCTGCCGGTAGTGCTGCAAGAGGCCAGCGCGAGCGACCGCCGGTACGCCGAGCTGCATGGCCGGTTCCTGACCCGCATGGTGCGGCTGCAGGACATCCGCCTGCTCGGCGACGAGGAGATACCACCCGCTGCGGCGGCGGTGTTGCTGGGCGGGATGCGTATCCTGGTGCCGATGGAAGGCCTGATCGACGTCGCCGCAGAGCTGGATCGACTCGGCCGGCAGCGCGAAAAGCTGCTGGCCGACCTTGGCAAGGCCGAGAAAAAACTGGCCAATCAGAATTTTGTCAGCAATGCGCCCGCAGACGTGGTCGAAAAGGAACGGCAACGAGTGCTGGACTTTGGCGACGCCATGGGCAAGATCGACCAACAACTCGAGGTGATGCGCGCCCTGGACTGAGCGCATAGAGGAATAAGGATGCAAAGCACCGACGTCAAAACCCTGCGCAGCGCGGAGCTGCATGACGACCTGCAGCTGATCGACCAGGCGCTGAATGATCTCAATCAGATCATCCTCGGCAAGGCTATCCAGGTTCGCTTGAGCGTGGCCTGTCTGCTGGCCGGCGGTCATCTGCTGATCGAGGACATCCCCGGTGTCGGCAAGACCACGCTGGCTCACGCTCTGGCGCGCATCCTCGGTCTTTCCTACCAGCGCATCCAGTTCACCAGCGACCTGTTGCCTGCCGACATCACCGGTGTCTCGGTCTATGATCGCGAACGCAGCACGTTCCGCTTCCATCCGGGCCCGGTGTTTTCGCAACTGGTACTGGCTGATGAGGTCAACCGCGCCACGCCGAAGACACAGAGTGCCCTTCTCGAAGCGATGGAAGAAGGCCAGGTGTCAGCGGATGGCGAGACGCTGCCCCTGCCGCGTCCGTTCTTTGTGGTCGCCACGCAAAACCCGACCTATCAGATCGGCACGTTCCCGCTTCCGGAGTCGCAGCTGGACCGTTTCCTGATGCGCATCCGCATCGGCTATCCGGGGCCGGCACTGGAGCGCGAGCTGCTAAAGGGCCAGGACCGCCGCAGCCTGCTGCTGGCAACGGAGCCGGTAACCGACACCGATACCTTGCTGCGTCTGCAGGGACACGTTACTGGCGTTTTCACCTCCGAAGCACTGCTTGACTATGTTCAGGCACTCGTGCGCCACACGCGCGAGGATGCGGACTACGAAGTCGGATTGTCGCCGCGGGCGGCGCTGTCGCTGGTGCATGCCGCCCAGGCATGGGCGATGCTGCATCGACGCAACGCGGTGCTGCCCGAGGATATCCAGGCGGTATTGCCGGCAGTCGTCGGACATCGACTGAGACCACGCCAGGAGCTGGCGCTCCAGGATGCAGAAGCGCTCGGTGAACGGCTGCTGGAGGCTGTCCCGGTTCCCTGATGGCGAAGTTGTCGGCGCTGCTGCGAGCTCCAACGCGCCTTGCCCGGCAGGCGCTACGTGATTGGGCCTTGCGCCGACAGGGCAAGGACCCGGACCCGGTCACGCTGCACCGGAAACGGATCTACATCATCCCATCCGGACTCGGCATCGGCTTCGCTCTGGTTTTGTTCGCGATGCTGCTGGCATCGATGAACTACAACAGCAGCATGGGATTCGCGCTGACCTTCCTGCTCGCCGGCTTGGCCCTGGTAGCCATGCACTGGTGTCATCAAAACCTGGCCGGACTGGTGATCCGCAGCGTCCGCCTGCGCCCTGCCTTTGCCGGGGAGGATGCCCGGCTGGAGCTGTGTCTGGAGAATCCGTCGAGGAATCCGCGCTATGAGCTGTTGATCACCAACGACGGTCATGCGGCGCCGCCGGTGGATCTCGAGCCCGGTGAATCAAGCACCATCAGTGTGCCGGTCGAGACCCGCAAACGGGGCATCCTGCATCTCAGCCGCATCAACCTGGCGACCGGGTTTCCGTTCGGTCTGTTCCGCTGCTGGACCTGGCTGCACCCGGATACCTTCGGCGTGGTCTACCCGCATCCGGGCGGCCCGGCAGATCCGCCACCGCCGCACAACACGGACACCGGCGGCGCCCAGGATCAACACCGCGGCGAAGAGGACTTCGCCGGGCTGCGCAATTTCCGGCCCGGGGATTCACCCAGGCATGTGGCGTGGAAGGCGGCGGCCAAGGGTGGAGATCTCCTGGTCAAACAATTCGCCGGTACCGACGTCAGCACCCACTGGCTCGACTGGGCGATGCTGGACGGGCTGGATATGGAACAGCGCTTGTCGCGCCTGACCCGCTGGATCGTCGACGCTCATGCGCATGGCCAGGCCTACGGGCTGCGGGTGCCGGGGACAGAGATCCCGCCGGCCATCAGCGCCAGCCATCGGCACCACTGTCTCAGCACGCTCGCACTCTATGAAGCGACATCGGACCCGGTCGAGCCGACCCATGTTTAGCCCCGGCGAGCATCTGCGGCGCCTCGGCTGGACTGCCGCCGCACTCACTGTAAGCGTGGCGCCACATCTTCCGCGGATGCCGGTCTGGGTGAGCCTGCTCACGCTGGCCTGCATCGGCTGGCGGATGCTCGCGGCGGTGCGCGGATGGAAAGCGCCGTGGCAATTGCTGCGCCTGCTGATGGCCGGCGCGGGTTTTATGGGAATCGTGGCCACTTACGGTACTGTCAACGGGATCGAGGCCGGTACCGCATTGCTCGTCGTCATGATGGACATGAAGCTGCTGGAAACCTGGCGCAGACGCGATTTCCAGGTGCTGATGTTCATCAGTTATTTCCTGATCATGGCGCAGCTGCTGTACGAGCCGAGCATGTGGACGCTGCCATTCATGATCGTGGCGGTGTGGCTGAGCACCACCACGCTGATGCAGACCGTGCGTCAGGGACCATCGATCCCGGCGCCTAAAGCTGCGCGCATGGTGGCGACGATGCTGCTGCTGTCGCTGCCGCTGATGCTGGTCCTGTTCCTGTTGTTCCCCCGGGTGCCGGGGCCGTTCTGGGCCATGCCTACGCGCGGTGGCGGGATCAGCGGGCTGGACGATGTCATGACGCCCGGAAGCGTCAATGCGCTGAGCCTCTCCGATGCGGTCGCTTTCCGTGCCTCTTTCGACGGCCCGGTCCCACCACCTGTGCAGCGCTACTGGCGTGGCCCAGTGCTGCATGTGTTTGATGGCGCCAGCTGGCGCGAGCCCGGCGCCCGCCCCTGGCGGCCATTGGATATGCCGCGATCGGGCCCTGAGTTCCGCTACCAGGTCACGTTGGAACCGAGCAGCCGGCCCTGGTTGCTGGCGCTCGATTACCCCGGTGAGTGGTCGATATCCAGCGCCTATTTGTCGTCGGATTATCAGCTGTTGTCGCGCCGGCCGATCGAACAGCTGACAGGCTACTCGGTGGTTTCATACCCGGAAGCTCTGTCCGGGGCCAGGGTCAGCACGCGCGAGAAGGCGATGGACCTCCAGCTGCCGGCCGAACGCAACCCGCGTGCGCTGGCCCTTGCGGCGACGCTGCGTGCCCGGCATGCCGACGATGACGACTATATCCAGGCGGTGCTGGATCGTTTCACGTTGCAGCCGTATGTCTACACGCTTCGGCCGCCGGCGCTACGCGGCAGTCACCCGGTGGACGAGTTCCTGTTCGACACCCGTCGCGGTTTCTGCGAGCACTTCGCCTCTGCGTTCGCCGTGCTGATACGCGCCGGCGGCATACCGGCGAGGGTGGTGACCGGATACCAGGGCGGCGAGCTGAATCCGCTCAACAACCGGATGACGGTCCGCCAATCCGACGCCCATGCCTGGACCGAGGTGTGGCTGGCCGGCGCAGGATGGATGCGTTTCGATCCGACTGCTGCGGTGGCGCCGGACCGGATCGAGCGCAGCCTGGCCGATGCGCTCCCGGACAGCGATCTGGTGCCCGGCCGATTTATGCGCTCTTTGCCGCTGCTGCTGAAGTTGCAGCAGCGCTGGGACGCACTGGACAGTGCCTGGAACGAGTG